>DASPJL010000001.1:0-9597 GCA_035628645.1 Cytophagales bacterium
AAAGAGAAGACCTTAATAGTGGAGGATATGTGCTGATAACCTTCATGCTTGAAGAGCTAAGCTCCACTTCACCCATAAATCCCCAATTTATTTTTAATTTCAGGAAGGAGACCCAGGATAAAATAATTTTCTTTGATAAAAATAATTTTGGAAATAATGATACAGAGATAACAAACTTATCTTTTGATGACAAAACAGGCCGTTTAAGAGGCAACTTTGAAGTTACCAGCGATAACAACTCTTCGGGAGAAAGTGCTATAATTACCGGGGAATTTGATGTCGTAGTGAAAAGGGCTGTGGAATAATATTAATATGTAAACAATGGCTATCAAACTGGTAGTCATTATTTTTCTGCCTAATTTTTTAAGATATCTTCCTCAATATAATTAATTATATATATTTACACCGTTATAATACAAATGACCAGCTTTTATGAATTCTTATCCATTCTACCCTAATTTCTTTAAGAAATTAGGAGTTTTTATATCTAGTACATCTTTTGTTTCGGTAGTAACATTAAATTACTTTGCAGAAATAAATGTTCCTTTTCAAATCTTAAATTTTTTCATTTGTTTAGGACTATTTTTAACGGCCACCAGTAAAGAAAAAGAGGAAAATAAGAAAACTCATGAAAAAAGATATACAGCTTTAAAACTTTCTTTTATTTTTTCATTTAGCCTATTAATTGCTTTAGAGTTATATAATCTTTTTAGCTCATCACCATTAAAAAATCCTTCTTTTATTCTTGTTGCTATGATAGGATTAATTTTTTATTTAATAATATTTAATTTTCTTCTTATACAATTAAAAAATTTTTTAAACCTAAGTAACCTTTTTTCGCTTTTCAAAAAGTAATATTCTCACAATTAATTTTTTAACATAAACTTTTATTAAAACAATGAAAAAAACAACCTTTTTTTTACCTATCATTCTATTGTTATCATTCTTCAGCTGTGAAAATGAAGAACAAATGAAATCAGAAGAAAATAATATCTCTGCTCAAGAAATAGCAGATGGACATCATTACCTTGTCAATTTATATAATGACAAAAAATTAAACGAAAGCAAATTAAGAACGGAAGTTTACTGTCCGGAATGTGCGACATCTAACTTTACCAATAAATTAGAAATTCAAAAGATGGCAATGATTGCTAAAGGATACAATTCGACTGAAGTCAATACTCAAACTGCTGAGGGCAAAACAAGATTACAAAATCTTGGTGTGTTAGTAAACAATGGTTCAACTCTAATACCAATTGGAAGTTACAAATCAATTCTAATTAACGACCTACATAATAGAGGAAGAATATCTTCTTTTCTTGCGGATGATCTTCTTCGTGTCAACCTATATAATAGCGGAGGAAGTGATCCAATCTACAATACCATTTATGCTGAGGAAACTATAAGACAAATTAGAGAACTTAGATATTCTCTATCTTATAGCCTTAGATATAATTGGATTGATAGACAATATGTTGATGTATTTATTCAAGTTGCGCAAGATTCTTACAATAATCAACAAGCTGGAAAATTAAGACCAGGAAGTAGCACTATAATTGCAGATGCAGTTGGAGCTGTTTGGGGATTATCATTGGGGCCTGTAGGTTCAATTGTTTATGGAGCAGCTTTCTCTTTGTATGAAAATGAAGTTTTAGCTGATTAACATTTCCATTATCAACTTACATAATCATTACCATATCATTAAAGAAATACTTGATTAATAAAATTAAACCAAAACCATAAAAAAAGAGTAGCTCAAGGCTACTCTTTTTTCATTTAAAAAATCTTTACAGAATCTAATTTCCATTCTTTTTACCCTGAACCTCAATTCTTATCTCCTGGGCTAAATTTTTAAGATCCTGCATTCCTTTTCGAACACGAGTTCCGGCAGCCTGATTTCCTTTATCATAGAACTTTTGGACATCGTCTTCTAAGGAATTTATTAAATCTTTAATTTCGTTGAATTTTTTCATAGATAATAAGTTTTAAAGGGGTTATAGTTTAGCAAAATATTTAAAAGCAATATAATAAAAATGTTTAAAAATTTAACTATAACCTCTTCAAAAAGCTCATTATTGCAGCATTATCCGACAATTAAAGGTTGTTTACTATAAACTTTATCCACCAGTTTGTTATAAACCGATTCAAAAGCGTTAATTGTTTCTTTCACATCTTCCAAAGTATGAACGGCTGTCGGTATTATTCTTACCAGAATCATTCCCTTAGGAACTACCGGATAGGTTACTACTGAACAGAAAATACTATGGTTTTCCCTCAAATCAATAATCAAATTTCCAGCTTCATTAGGATCTCCACTCAAGATAACCGGAGTTACAGGAGATTTGGTCGTACCTAAATTAAAACCTTTTTCTTTGAGACCTGATTGAAGGGCATTTACCACTTCCCAAAGTTTGTCCTTTAGTTCAGGATGATTCCTGATGATCTCAAGTCTTTTCAAGGCACCTATAACAAAGGCCATTGGAAGAGACTTGGCAAATATCTGCGAACGCACATTGTAACGAAGGTAGTTAATCACATCCTCATCACCTGAAACAAAAGCGCCAATACTTGCCATTGATTTAGCGAATGTTGAGAAATATAGATCAATTTCCTGCTGTACTCCTTGTTCCTCGCCAGTTCCTGCGCCAGTTTTACCCATCGCGCCGAAGCCATGGGCGTCGTCCACGAAAAGTCTGAACTGAAATTTTTTCTTTAACTTAATAATTTCTTTCAGATCGCCCTGGTTTCCAGACATTCCGAAAACGCCTTCAGTAATCACGAGAATTCCTCCACCTGTCTCTGCAACAAGTTTGCTTGCACGCTCCAGTTGTTTCTCCAGACTTACTATATCGTTATGGCTATAGACAAACCTTTTCCCCACATGAAGCCTTACACCATCTATGATACAAGCATGAGACTCGGCATCATAAACGATTACGTCATGTCGGTCCACAAGAGTATCAATTATTGAAAGTACTCCCTGATATCCATAATTTAGAAGCATTGTATCTTCCTTCTGCACAAAAGCAGAAAGCTCTGCTTCTAGCTGCTCATGCAGGTTCGAATTTCCTGACATCATTCTGGCGCCCATCGGATAGGCTAACCCATATTGTGCTGAGGCTTCAGCATCGGCTTTTCTTACTTCTGGATGGTTTGCCAAACCAAGATAATTATTTAAGCTCCATGTTAACACTTCTTTGCCTCTGAATTTCATTCTCGGCGCAATCTCACCCTCGAGTTTTGGAAATGCAAAATAACCATGGGCTACCTTTGAGTGTTTCCCCAAAGGACTTTTAGCCATTGACAGTTTTTCAAATAGATCCACGTATATTATTTAAAGGTAAACTTAAAATCATGATAGGATTAAACGCACAAATTTAATACTTATTCACCGTAAACAAAAAAGGCTCTTAAAATAGAAATTTTAATTTTAAAGCTTAGTTTTAAGGTATTACAAAGTTAAATTACAGTTTTTGATTTTTAGGACCGGAATATAAAATGGGGAAAATAAAAAAATTATTGGTTGCAAACAGGGGAGAAATTGCTTTACGTATAATGCGCACTGCACGGGAAATGAATATCGCAACAGTAGCTGTTTTTAGCGAAGCCGACAGAAAATCGCCGCATGTACGTTTCGCTGATGAAGCAATTTGTATTGGCCCTCCGCCTTCTTCACAATCTTATTTGGATGCCGATAAAATCATTGCCGTTTGTAAACAGGTTCGGGCCGATGCAATTCACCCTGGATATGGCTTTTTATCAGAAAATGCCGCTTTTGCCCGAAAGGTAAAAGAAGCTGGATTGATTTTTATTGGGCCTCCGGAAGAAGCAATTGATGTTATGGGCAGCAAATTGGCTGCAAAAAACATTGCTGCTGAACAAAATGTACCGCTAGTACCGGGAACGCAATCAGCCATAACAGATATAGAAGAAGCAAAGCAAAAAGCAGATGAAATAGGTTATCCGATACTTATAAAAGCCAGCGCCGGCGGAGGTGGAAAAGGAATGAGAATTGTAGATAATGAATCAGAATTTGAAGAACAAATGGCCAGGGCCACCAGTGAAGCTCAATCGGCTTTTGGAGATGGTTCTGTTTTTATTGAAAAATATATTTTGTCGCCACGTCATATTGAAATTCAAATTTTAGGAGATCAGCAGGGAAACGTTGTTTATCTTTTTGAAAGAGAGTGCTCTATACAACGCCGTCATCAAAAGGTAATTGAAGAGGCGCCTTCCTCCATATTAACCCCTGAGGTTCGAAAAGCGATGGGAGAATGCGCTGTTACATTGGCAAAAGCTTGTGGATATTATAATGCTGGCACAGTCGAATTTATAGTGGATGAAAACCTAAAGTTTTATTTTCTTGAAATGAATACAAGATTACAGGTAGAACATCCGGTTACAG
Organism: Cytophagales bacterium; assembly: GCA_035628645.1. GTDB lineage: Bacteria > Bacteroidota > Bacteroidia > Cytophagales > Cyclobacteriaceae > DASPJL01. The sequence continues at coordinate 4,406 of DASPJL010000001.1, forward strand.
AGCAGATCACGGGGCTAGACCTGGTACGTCTTCAAATTGAAATAGCAGAGGGTAAACCACTAAGTGTCCGGCAAGAGGATTTAAAAATCCTGGGTCATTCGATGGAAGTCAGGGTTTATGCAGAGGACCCCAAAAACAACTTTTTGCCTGACATCGGAAAACTGATGACCTATCAGAAACCTCAGGGACCAGGCGTAAGGGTTGACGACGGTTTTGAAGAAGGTATGGAAGTTCCAATTTATTATGATCCCATGCTAGCCAAACTCATTACCACTGCATCTACAAGGAATGAAGCAATTGACAGGATGATCAGAGCCATAGAAGAGTTCAGGATTATAGGCGTAGAAACTACACTTCCTTTTTGTAAATACGTAATGGAACATCCGAATTTCAAGGATGGAAACTTCGATACTAATTTTATTAAAAATCACTTTACCCCTGAACAATTAGGAGGAAAGTTTAATGAAGCTGAAGCTAAAATTGCAGCGTGGCTAGCGGTAAAGATTTTTATGGGAAAGGAAAAAACAACTGCTAATAACACTACCAGCTCATCTAATAAAAGCTCAAAATGGAAAAATAGACTTCACCAATGACCTTGCAAAAATTTTAGTCATTGATAAAAATTGCAAAATCATTAAAAAAATACATTAAATTTTAGCCTTAAATTTGATTTTAAATATGTTAAAAGGCTTGTATTCAACAAATTATTATTTAATAATAAGGAATAACACACGATAGTTCCGGATTTTTAACTAATAATTCCAGGATGTTATAAATTTGCACATTAAGTGAATACTCATTAATTAAACCACAATGCTATTGGACTTCGAAAAACCTATAGTGCAATTAGAAGCTAAGCTTTCAGATATGAAAGAGTTAGCCAAAGTAAATAATGTAGACGTAGATTCTGCGGTAACTGAGTTAGAAACAAAAATTTTAAAATTAAAAGAAGACACCTACAGAAATCTAACCCGATGGCAAAGAGTTCAGCTATCGAGGCATGCAGACAGACCTTATACTTTTGATTATATTTTCCAGATAACGGAACAATTTATTGAGCTACATGGAGACCGTTCTGTAAAAGACGACAAAGCTATGGTAGGCGGATTTGGAGAAATAGGCGGCAAAACTGTAATGATAATCGGGCAGCAAAAGGGAAGGAATACCAAGCAAAGGCAATTAAGAAATTTCGGTATGGCCAACCCTGAGGGCTACAGAAAAGCTTTAAGGTTAATGAAACTTGCCGAAAAATTTAACAAACCTATTGTTACTTTTATTGATACTCCCGGCGCATATCCCGGACTTGAAGCCGAAGAAAGGGGACAAGGGGAAGCTATTGCCAGAAATCTAAAGGAGATGTTCATGTTAAAAGTACCTGTTATTTGTATTATAATAGGGGAAGGCGCTTCCGGAGGAGCGCTTGGCATTGGAATTGGTGACAGGGTACTTATGCTCGAAAATACCTGGTATTCTGTAATATCTCCCGAATCTTGTTCTTCTATTTTATGGAGAAGTTGGAATTATAAGGAACAGGCGGCTGAAGCGCTAAAACTTACTGCGGAGGATATGCTTAAAGCCAAACTTATAGACGGAATTATCAAAGAACCTATAGGAGGCGCTCATACCAACTTAAATGAAATTGCGTCAGAAGTTAAAAAAACGATTCTTAAAAATTTAAAAGAATTGAGCAAATTAACTCCAGAGCAAAGGATTGCTGAAAGAATAGACAAATTTTCGGCTATGGGTGTGTTCAAAGAAGCGTAAATTCCTGAAGTGAAATTATACACAATTGATACTGGATTATTTAAATTGGATGGCGGAGCAATGCATGGCGTTGTTCCCAAATCCATTTGGAATAAATTCAACCCTTCAGATGAAAAAAACCTTTGTACCTGGGCCATGCGCTGCCTTCTGATCGAAGACAATAACCGGCTGATTCTTATTGACAATGGAATAGGTAATAAACAAGATCACAATTTCCTTCGACATTATTATCTTCATGGCGAAGACTCGTTAGAAAAATCAATAAAAAAAGCCGGGTTTGGACTGGAGGAAATTACGGATGTCTTCCTGACCCATTTGCACTTTGACCATTGTGGAGGAAGTATATTTAAAAATGGAGAAAAGCTTGAACTTGCTTTCCCCAATGCTCAGTATTGGTCGAATGAGAACCATTGGAACTGGGCCACAAAACCCAATAAAAGAGAAGGAGCCAGTTTTTTAAAAGAAAACATTTCACCCATTCAGGAAAGCGGCCATTTAAATTTTGTTAATCCTCACTCTCCCTCCCCTTTCCAGAATTTTGAAATCTTTTATGCAGATGGCCATACAGAAAAGCAAATGTTGCCCCTTATCAGATACAAGGAAAAAACCATTGCTTTTGTCGCTGATTTAATTCCCTCTGCAGGACATATACCTATTCCATATGTTATGGGATATGACGTGCGACCGTTAATTTCTATGGAAGAAAAGGAAAACTTTTTGAATATGGCCGTCGAAAAAGATTTTTTCCTGTTTTTTGAACATGATCCTGCAATCGAATGCTGCACGGTAGAAAATACCGAAAAGGGCGTACGGCTTAAGGAAAGTTTTAAACTGGAAGAAGTGGTTTGAAAGAATGAGTGAATGTGAATTAATAATACCCTGAACCTTCCTTATTTTATTTAGACAACTTCCAATTTCCATCTTCTAACTTCTAACTTTAAATATGAAAATTGGACTTGCACTTTCTGGAGGAGGAACAAGGGGAATAGCACATCTCGGTGTTTATAAAGCTTTTTTAGAACAAGGGATAAAGGTAAGCAGAATCTCCGGAGTAAGCGCCGGAGCTATTGCAGGTGCATTTATAGCCTCCGGCATTCACCCGGATGAACTCTTGGATATTTTATTAAAAACCAGGCTTTACAAATATTTCAGACCGGGGATCACCAGTACTGGTGTCTTTAAACTGGAATTACTGGAGGTCTTATTTAAAAAGTATTTAAAAGAGGAGAATTTTGAAGACCTGAAAATTCCCCTGATAACCTCTGCATTAAATATCAAAACCGGCAGAATTGAGTATTTTGATAAAGGAAGTCTTATTCCAGCAATTCTTGCTTCATCATCAATGCCAATGATTTTTAATCCTATACATATCAATGGGCAAAAATATATTGACGGCGGACTAGTGGAAAACCTTCCTGTAAGTGCGTTAAAAACGCATTGTGATTATATTATTGGGGTTCATACTAATCCAATCAATGAAGATTACAATAAACTTACTGTCAGAAGGTATATTGAAAGGATCTTTTTAATAACCATAAATAACAACGCACAGCAAAGTTTGAAAGAAGCAGATTTTGTAATTGAACCGGAGGGCTTAAAAAACATCAGATGGTCTGATTATTCGAGGGCAAAGGAGATTTTTGAAATGGGATATAAATGTGCACTTGAACTTTTACCTCAATTGAAAGAAAAACTTAAACGTTCTAATATATTTTAAGTCTACTTAAGATTAAGTAACTTAATTAAGTTTTTATCTACCTTTTCTATTTCTGTACTATTAAGGCTCCCTAATCTTCCAATTATCAAATCTTTCTCAACTGTAGTTAGTTTGCTTAAACGAATTAACGAAGTTTTTTTTAATCCGTTCTCCTCAGAAGGGTCAATTCTGATATCAGAATCTTCCCGCCACTTCAATTGAGTTGTAATAAATGAAACAGTAATATCGCTTTCGCCAGAGATTAAAATAAGAGCAGGTCTATTTTTAGAACCCGTTAAATTTGTAAAAGGAAATGGAACCAGTACAATATCTCCTTTTATCATTTATAATTCTCTTTCAAGTCTTCAATTAAATAAAGATCCTCATCATCTTCAAGAAATTTAAATGACTTTGATTCAGAAGCTAATTTTTGTATCCCTTCAGCTAAAGTTCTATCCTCAATTTTATTTAAGAGAAATTCTGCAAAATCAGATACTTCTTTTAATTTTTGGTCTGGCAGCCTAACGAGCTTATCCATTGTTTCTTTTATTAATTTCTCTCTTTTCATACCTAAATGTGTTTAATTTCAATGGAACATATGGAATCCTCTGACATTTTTATCCCTTTTTGTGTTACTTTGTTAGAAGAGGGTTTTACGTGCATTTTATTTATTTTTTTTAATTGCCCATATGAAATACGCCGTTAGATAACATTTGATGGCAAATATTTTCTTCCAATATAACGAATTTTCTATTTTAAAAATCTATTTTCATCTCACTTATCTTCCAACTTTTCGTGGAAGAAAAATATCTATTCTCATTTTTTTACGCACAAAAAAACCCCAAAGCTAAAACTTCAGGGTTTAAAAATTAATAGTAAAAATACTTTAAATCACTGCGCTGGTTACCATGCATGCGCCGACAGTAGTATTGGTATTTTCATTTATCAAAATAAATGCGCCATTGGATCTGTTTTTCTGATAATCATCAAAACAAACAGGGCTTGCCGTTCTTAATACGACTTTACAAATATCATTCAAGCTCACACTTCCCTCCTGCTCTATCTTCTCTAGCGTATTTACATTTATTTTATAAGGGATTTCTTTTACGATACACTTAACTTTCCTGCTGTTGTGTTGCACAAGGTATTTGTCCCCGACATTTAATGACTTGGTATCCATCCAGCACAAATGAGCCTCAATGTCCTGACTAACCGTAGGTTGATTTTCAGTCTTCACGATCATATCTCCCCTGCTGATGTCTATGTCATCCTCCAGATTAAGAGTTACTGACATTGGAGCAAACGCCTCATCCACCTCTCCTTCAAAGGTATCAATGGATTTTATCCTGCTTTTGAATCCTGAAGGCAATACCACCACTACCTCACCTTTTTTATAAATACCGCTGGTGATTTTTCCGGCATATCCTCTATAATCATGGTATTCTGTAGTTTGAGGGCGAATTACATATTGCACCGGGAATCTGGCATCTCTTAAATTTTCATCACTTTCTATATGGACTTCTTCAAGGTGATCCAATAAACATCTTCCCTTGTACCAAGGCATATTTTCTGACTTATCCACAATATTATCTCCATTCAAAGCACTGATAGGAATAAATTGTACGTCCTTAATGTTAAGCTTGGCAGCAAAATTTTTAAAATCCTCATGGATTTTATTAAACACTTCCTCAGAATAGCCTACCAGGTCCATTTTATTCACACAAACTACCAG
>DASPJL010000002.1:0-33915 GCA_035628645.1 Cytophagales bacterium
TGTACCGACTGGCTCCCATGGAGCGCCTGGGCAAGAGCCGCTAAAGCCGGATCCGATGTGATGGGCGGAGCAGATCCGGGGGCTGTGGGTTTTGATATGGCTTCTTTTATAAATGAAGTTGGTGAAGCGAGAATTAATGAAGCAGTGGAGAAAATACTTCTGACAAAGTTTAAGCTCGGCGTATTTGAGGAGCCTTATGGGGATCCTGTTAATGGACCCAACACCTGGCATACCCCTGAGAAAGTCAGCATAGTTACCGATGCCGCCCGTCAGTCAATGACTTTATTAAAAAATGATGGCATGCTGCCCTTAAATTTACCTGCCGGAAGCAACCTGTTGGTTACAGGCTCAAGAGCCAATGATGGGGAGAGCTATTCTATATGGACAAGCTATTTCCATGATGAGTATGGTGCGAAAACAATGTTCCAATCTTTACAGGAGAAAGGTCAGGCAAAAGGATTAAATGTTTACCTTAACAATGCCCCCAATCCCCAGGCGGCGGTAGTAATCATTGGCGAACCCTCTTACACCCACGGAACCGCCTGGGATAAAGACGAGCCTTATGTGCATGATGCCTATTATCCTGTTTCCAATAAATATGAGTACGACAAAACTACACTGGATCAGGTAAAAGCTATGGGAATTCCGTATGTGGTAGTGGTAATTATGCCCAGACCTTATGTGCTGACGGATGTAATGGAGGCAAATTCCGTATTGATCGCCTTTAGACCGGGAGATGGCGGTGGTCCGGCTTTGGCCCAGGTATTGTTTGGAGAATATGCTCCAAAGGGAAAGCTTCCATGGCAATTACCAAGATCGCTGGATCAGGTAGGAACAGACGATCTGGCAAATGCCAAAGAGCGATGGGACCTTCCTTTTGATCTGGGCGCCACTGCTGCTGAAATTCAGGAAATCCGGTCTTTGATTTCAAAAGGTGAACAACCGTTGCCCATTTACGGAAACCCCCTTTTTCAATATGGTTACGGAATTGAGGGATATGGAAGCGCTGCAGCTCCAACTGCCAGGCTTTCCCAGGGTACATCCGAAGATGATGAGACAAAGAACAATCTAACAGCGCACGAAGTAACCATCTTTCCCAATCCTTCGGATAAATCAATTACCATAAAAACACGGTTAGACGGGAATGGAGAAATTCTTTTACAGGAGGTTGTAACAGGTAAAACCATCCTTAAACAAACCGTTGAACACCTTCAATTGCCCTCGGTTATGGATGTAAATTCACTAAAACCCGGACTTTACATATTGAAGATAAGCAGTGAACAAGGCATAAAATCAGTTCCTTTTATAAAAAAATAAGATACTCTAACTGTTACATATTAAAGGTTTTCTCAAGATTGAGGAAACCTTTTTTTATCTCTGGTTTGGAACCAAGCATCAAATCGTCTTGCTGAATTTATTTCAGCATCTTTTTTCTGTCGGAACTGTGATTTTTATTCAAATAAACTACGGAGTGTCTCTTATCATGTCCATCACAACATCTTACTCATCCTAGTTCCAGACATTCCCGAAGGGCTCGCAATGAAGCTTATTTGCTTTGTCTGAACCTGAATTTTATGAGAAGGATTGAATTGTTAGAATTTGAAGGGAACGAAGTCTGTCTCTAGTTTGGAACCAAGCATCAAATCGTCTTGCTGAATTTATTTCAGCATCTTTTTTCTGTCGGAACTACGATTTTATGATTAAGAATTAAATACAGCGTATCTGTTATCATGTTCGTCACAAACATCACACCTTTTACATTTTAAGACAAGTGCGAGGAATCACGCGATGATGATAGTTGAAATGAGGTTCGCAATGAGTTTGAAATGTATAATTTATTTTGGACCTTAGTCTTTTAACCGATTTATATGTTACTAATTGCAGTACTCTTACCATGGTTGTCCTTTCTGTTAAGGGGTAAAATCTTTCACTTTATTATTTGCCTGGTGCTTCAACTTACCCTGATAGGTTGGCTGCCTGCAGCTATCTGGGCAGTAATTTCATATAGGGAGGGGCAGGCAGAAAGAAGACACAGAGAAATGATAAGGGCAGTTAAAGCAGGATAGTCATAAGTAAAATGGAGGGTATAAAAGGAGTATCTTCATCTGAAAAGCCATGATTGCAAATCTCCAAAACGAGGATGAATATCTAATGGCGTATTTCATTCGACCACTAAAAAACAAAATATTATTTATGAAGAGTGCTTTCTTATTTTTGTTTGTGGCGCTGTTAACCATAGCTTGCAGTGCGCCGCGAAAGGGGCTTGTCGGAGAATATCTTTTTAACGGCAATACCTTTGATAATACCAGCTTTCAAAATCATGGACAGAATAATGGCGCTGCTTTATGCACAGGGCATAAAAAGAAAAAGAATTCAGCCTATAACTTTAACGGTACTGACCAGTATATTTCTATCCCTAACTCTTCACAAAACAACTTTACAAGTAACGATAATTTTACCATTTCTTTTTGGGTATCAGTTGCCAACAATCAAAATGATAGGTCTGCTGCCATTAACGACATCCTCAGGAAATGGCGAGGTGATACTCAAGGATATCCTTTTGCAATAGTTTCTTATAATAATTCCGCACCTGACAGCACAAAGAATACCTTTTCTTTTGCCCGATATGATGGTTCTATTTGTCGCCATGCGCCTGCGGTGTATTCTTCAAAATATACTCCTGAGCGCTTCACACACGTGGTATGTATAAAAGAGGGAGCAGTTTTAAAAATCTATATTAATAATGAACTTGCGTCACAGGCAACAGACACAACATTGCCGGATGATGCTTGCGGTTCTCACAACAATGCTGACATTACCTTGGGAACCAGAGGAAATCTGGTAAGGTATTTTACAGGCGCAATAGATGATTTAAGGTTTTATAATCGGGCACTCAGTAAACAGGAGATTAGTAGGCTTTTTAAATACTAGGGGTTGTCCGGATCGGATTTGTGGGATTTTAGAATTTAGGTTATCTGGATCATTGATTTATATGGCTATAGTTTCACTAATAATATAAAATATGATGCAAACAGAAGACAAACCTTTGGATTTGGATCTAAGTATATCATCTGAAGAAAAAATTAAAATATACTCCAAAAAAGCAGTTTGGGCTTTTTCGGTATTTTTTACCTCAATTTTTGGAGGAATACTGCTGATGCAAAATTTAAAGGAAGCAGGAAATAAAAAAGCCGCCTATTTGATTTTGTTTTATTCGGTAATATTTACCGTGGTCACAGCTGTTATAGTAGACAGTTTAAAGGTAAATTCAAGCATGTTGCCTATTATGGGCAATATGATCGGCGGGGCAATACTTTCCGAATACTTCTTTCAAAAATATTTTCCCGACCACGAGTCATACGAAAAGAAAAAGATATGGAAACCTTTGATAATCTCCTTATTAATAAGTGCAGTATTGCTGCTGGCTTTGTTATATAGTACAGGACTAATTTAGTAGTACAGTTGAAATCCACCTGTCCGATAAAGTTTCGATGATCCTAGCTATGAAGACTTTTGTTGTATGGTAATATTCGTTAATACGTCAAAATCACTGTTTTAAATAATTATTTTAAGGAATTATAAAATAAAGCAAGGCTATATTGATAGCGAAACCAATAAGGTGGGCCAGAAACTTAAACTTGCCTTCATGCAAGACATCTCTAACTACCCATAAACCGCCGAGCACCATAAATAACATAGTGATAAAAAAACCTAAAGAAGGTGTTCTGTCGTCCCCTTCCAAAATAAAATGACCGGCTAGTGCAAGGGGTATTTCGACCAGATAGAAAATTAATCTATAGTTGAATTCTTTTTTGTTTTCTTTCATTTTGGAGGTTTATACCTGAGAGAGGTTCAAATCTATTGATTTAGGTCTAAGCGCCAAAATCTAGTTGCAGATTCAATGCTTTTTTGAAAACTTGCGTGCGAAACCTTTTAAGACATTCAGATCAATTCGGGCAAGAGAAAAGTATTCCGGGGTTGTGTTAGAGTAACATCAGGAAGAAAAACAGCAAAAATAAAGAACAGCTCATCCTCATACAGGAGTGTCGCGAGTTTGAAGGAATTGGAATGACAGAGGTAAAGCTAAAAATATTTAAGCCGATTTCTTAAATAAATACAGTTTATCCCTATACTGGAGGAAGACCGAAGACACACCGCAGACTAACTGGAGACAGGTTTCATAAAAGTTGGGGGAGGAATCCTGGAAAAGTGCAAAAAAGCTGGTAGGGTTTAAATATTATTCTACTATCAAGTCTGCAAGAAGCAGCCTAAAACTGGCTCCTTAAAAAATTGGTTTAATACTTGCTAAAGATAGTAAAAGTTTATTCCTGCATTATTTTTTAGCATATCTTATGAAACTAACTCTGGCAATTTTTACCATCACAGTGACACTACTTAGTTCATGCGATTATTATCCGGAGCCAAATGCAACCTCTTCCGAAAACTGTTTTGATGCAAGAATACAACACTATGAACCTTGTGACGAAGTGTATGAACCGGTTTGTGGATGCGATGAGATAGTCTATAGTAATCCTTGCGAAGCAGAAAAAGCCGGTATTGTTTCTTATACTTTCGGCGATTGTAGTAAAACTTTCAGACCACGAGTCGACACTTACTGAGCGAATGAGTGTGAGGTAGTAGTTTTGGGAATGGGATCAAAAATTAAAATAAAAGGAAATCACTGGGAATTGGCAACGTAGAATATTCTTTAAGGATAAATCTAAGGACAGGCATTTCGATACTAACAGTCTTTTAATTGGGAATATTTTACTGTAATAAAAATCTTTCACGACTTCAAAAGGTTAAAGGGCGAAAGAATCATTCGGGATGAAATGCTCCTGCTTTTAATCCTTCGAAAATCTACTCACACTTTTTCCTAAAATACAATTGTTGCCAGGGGGCTACCGAGTGTAAAACTACAAAAGACCAATACGGATTATGTGTATTGCATCGCCCTATCTGTTCAGGATGGTATCAACTTCCTGTATTGTAAAAATGCTGAAGCTTTCGAAGTAATCTCTGATCATCTTGTTAAAGTTATGTCTTAGAAAGCTTTTCCTTTCTTTTGATGGTTATTATCCTGATGAGAGGAGTTAACGTTTGGTCTTTGGAAGGCGCATTTTGAATTTTTTTTACAACATCCATTCCTTTTATTACCTTTCCAAATGCAGCAAAGCCTTGTCCATCGGGATTTCTTGCCCCGCCATAGTCCAGGGTGGGTTGGCTGCCTATGCAGATAAAAAAGTGAACGTTTCCCGTGTCAGGACCCAATCTGGCCATTGATAACGTGCCATCTTTATGCTTCACTTTAGTTATGGAAGTTCTTTCTAAGGGAATATCCTTTACGTTCGATGTATCTACCTTGCTCAAATTTACAGACCCTTGGATAACTTCGATTAATACCGGGCTGCCCGGCTGGTTATTTTTTTTCACCGTCCTATTACCTAAAAGGTGCCTTCCTCAAAGCTGTTGTTGTCGACATACATAAGAAAATTCTTACTGGTAATGGGCGCTTTCTTCAAATAGATCTCCGCTTCAATATCGCCAAACTCTGTTTGAATCAGTACTTGAACTTTTTTCTGGGCCTCACCGAGCCGGCAAAAAAGGATTATAAATAATAATAAAAGTAAAGGTTTATGCATAGGAAGTCCAAAGTTATGTGTTAGCCTGATATAGAAAAAAAGAACTTTTAGAAAGGAGGCTTGAATCCAGGTGGAGTCCCAAAAGCGTGCTTAAATATTGGAATTTAAAGAATTAACCCGGTAAAGGCTGATAATAGAGCATAATTGCACCACTTCTAAAGTTTTTCGTCTTTAAAAGTCTAAGAGTAATCTTATGATTTATATCTTTTAGTAATTGTAAACCCGTTGCTGCTATCACCGGATGTACACAGAGTTGGTATTCATCAATTAAGTTGAGATTCGTTAGTGCTACAATCAAACTGGGACTGCCGACTAAAATGTCTCTACCTGTTTGTTGCTTTAGTGTTACTACCTCTTCCTTGATGTTCCCGTTTGCGAGCCTGGTGTTTTTCCAATCTATATTTTTTAAGGTGTGGGAAAAAACAATTTTTTCAATGTTATCTATGGTTACTGCAAATTCATCCGTTGATTTGTTACCGGTAGGATTTTTTACAACTGTAGGCCAGTATTCCATCAGTTGGTAAGTTATTCTTCCATATAAAATGGTGTCTGCGCTTTTTAAAAGTTCACTATAATGCTGATGTATTTCATCATCGGCATCTACTACTGTATGGTCACAAAACCCATCAATTGTCATGTTGATGGCTTTTACTTTTCTCATATTATTTTTTTAATTAATGAAAATATTATCTCCCTTCAACATGGTTTTTGAAATTCTCTAATACTGCCTGTACAAAGTCTCTTTGCATATCCAGCGGAACCGATCTGTCCGGCTCAAATGTCTCGCTCACCTTGGTGCCTTTCCCTGTTGACGTGAAGACAATTTTTGATTTTCTACCCTCCCTGGTTGTATATTCTATGAACTGATGTGGTATTATTTTATCGTATATGCCAGCATGATCGAACCCTTCTCTTCCATCTTTTGCTCCCATCCGAAACAAAAATTCGCCTTGTTCCCGCAGGTCAATTTCTACTACCGGTGAGTGCCAATCGCTGGAAGGACTATTCCATTGTATCACATTTTCCGGTGTTGTCCATGCTTTCCATACGTTTTCCGGGGCAGCATTTACTACTATTTCAACTGTAATTGATTCCATGCCTTCATTTTGAGGTAAAACTTAGGCAGCGGCACCTAAGATGTTCATCCTGATTGTTACTTACAAAAGTAAAACATTTTCATTTTTATCCCGGGGTTGATTGCGCCAAAGAATGGGTGTTTTCCGACAGTGTTTCTCCATTTGTTGGTTTCTCTCCGCCAGATGGAAGTGTAGCAGAAAGTTACCAGCCTTTGTCGGAATCAAACTAAAAAAAACTGAGTCTCCCCAGGTTTTTTTGTATATTCTGTTTTTGTTATGGCCCTATTTGGTGATCAATAACTTTGAAGTCTTTTTCCTGCTATCAGAAATATATTCGACGACATGCAGTCCGGAATTTAATCCACCTGTGTTGAATTCAATTGTATTTTTTCCCGTATGGAAGTTTCCGTCACGTACAACCTGGGTTTTTCTTCCCATAATGTCCTTTATCACCAGTTTGCCTGATTCTGGCTGTTGGAGGTGGAATTCAATAGCTCCTTTATCGGAGGCAGGATTAGGGCTGATTGTAAAAAAATCGTCGGAGTCGGCAATGACTTCAGAAAGATCAGGCGCTGTTCTGACATTTGTAATTGGCGTCTTTACCCATATTGCGGCAAATTTCGTGGAATTTGCATATCCCTGGATTCTATGCAGCCGGTAACCCTGAGAGGTCATGGTGTTGAATTTGGTTTGATAGGTTGCGGGGCTCATTCCGTGGTACACATAAAACCCGGTAGTCTTTGGTCGCCAGACTCCCCCGTAGAAAGTACCATTGGCTAACTCCGCTACGTTGATACTTGTTAAATGATAACCGCTGTTGTTCAAACTGGTGACTTTACTGTTAAATGATGCAGCGCTCATATAGTGATATTCATAGAAGGCGGGTTTGGAGCTGCTTACAAATACCACGGCGTGTTTGTTCCCATTGTACTTATAGCTGACGTGGTCTGCCACGAACATTTTTCCTTGAACCACGTGGGTGTTCCATTTTGCCTGAAACTGAGCGTCGGTGAGATTGAAATAGGTATAATAGCCCTCGGTAGTTCTTTTTTTCCAAATTACTGTGAATCTTGGCACACCTGATCCGTCGGGAGTTACCGAAATTTCCCTTGGCCGGTAACCCTGATCATGGTATTGCTTGTGATAAGTATTAAAATCCGCCGCGCTCATATAAAGCCTGGCTTTCCATTGGCTGGGCAAACCGGACTGAAATGAGCCGGATGCGAGGACTGTGCTACCCTTTCTATGCACACTTATGGTTTGAAGCGCCATTCCCATTCCTGTATAGTAATTGAAATACTTTGATACATAAGACAAAGGAACATTGTGAAATGATGGATAGAATGCTGCAAATAAACGAGCATAAGGCGTGTCTTTTAAAAGGTCATAGCAAGTACCATCTGCATTGCTTACCTGTGAATAGACTCCGTAAGGATCAACTTGTACCCAGTCTTTGGAATAGTCCGGCCGTGGGTCAGGAACTACCGTCATCAAGTGAAGGTGATTGTTAGCTGTATTGACATTTTTCGGAGTGCCATCAGTATTTAGTCCGTTTCCTGCGCCGCCCTGTCCGGTATTACCGCTGTAAGCAATTAGCTGACCTGCTTTTACAAATGCTCCTTTTGTTACCTTTATTTTTTGGGCATTAGTACCCCAATGTTGAGTGCTTGGATCTTCCAGATTAGCAAACTTTTTATATTTGGACGCATTAGAAGTGGATGCAGATCCTGCAGGGACAACGGCAGCTTTTGCTTTGGCAATATCATTCGTGAAGCCGTTTCTTAAGTGCATGTATACGGTACGGAATTTTTTACCATTGGGCGCTACGTGTTCCAACACGACAATATTGCCCAACCAATCATCCCACAGAACGGATATTACTTTGCCATCTGCAATCGCATATACTCCGAAGGTAGGATCTATGTCTTCGCCATAGGCGCTCGAAACTTTCAGGTAATCAATCGCTCCATGAAAATCTCCGTTTTGATAGAACCAGCCATGCGCAGGATAAACATTGCTGTCCTTGTAAGGCAGGAACATCGGCATACTTGCCTTTACAGTTGCGGCGAAAGTACGGGCCTCAGTTTCTGAAGCAAATACATGCTTAGGTTGACGATATTTTCTGTTTGCGGAGGCAATTTGATCATAAATGCCATAACTACAGCAGTCGCTTCCTGAGGCATGAACATCTGGCGTTGTGCAAATGGAACCTCCATTCCAGGAAACAGACTGAATAACAGCGGTTCTGCTTGCAGTCGAATTATCGGTTTTTATAGAAGGCGCCTCATTATGGGTATGATCCTCGTGTACATCTTCTACCGGTTGAATCTTCTGATACAGAACTGCAGAAGGATTTTCGTCTTCAGTTACTACGTTTTGAGCGTTAGCATAAAATGCTACTGCTAGCATGGTTGAAATTAAAGTAAATTTTTTCATTGTGTACTAGTTTTAGTTCATTTTGATTTTAATATTCCAGGTGGTTAATAAATCTTTTTGCATCGATGATCGGGGGAATAGTAATGATTCCGTCTTCATTTTGTTCCCCCAATGTTTGTCAAACAGATATTAATTTTTGCATTGGTTAATGTGGCAATTGTTTCAAAATCAATTGTTTAAAAAATGGAATTCCTCCCGCTCATTCTTCATCCGAGCGGTTCCTACACACCTTTTTTAAGGTACCTACTGTTTTATGAATTTTCTCATTTCACTTTTGTCTCCGAATTTCAGCAACAGATAATACAGTCCCTTTGGATACAGATTTATATCAAATGTTTCTTCATCTTTTCGAAAATTTCTGTTCTCCATACGTTGTCCATGCATGTTGTAAATATTAATTATGACAGGAAGCTGTTTTGATGAAATTCTTTTTATTGTTAGCCGGTCAATAGCCGGGTTGGGCCAAAGGGCAAAGTTGTTTGTCAGGTAATGCTCCTCAATTCCTGTGGTTACTTCACAAGTATCTTTAAGTGTGAGCGAGACCGTCTGAGAAAACACGGGCGATGCATTGTCTCCTGATATTTCATTGCGGTACTCACCTGCACCAAAATTGTCGGCAGTGTTGATCGTAAGGGCAGTAGAAGTTGTACCCGAGTAACCATCACTATCAGCAATATTTACATATTCGTCACCATCTAACTTTTGCCATTGGTAGGTCAAATTTGTAGTTCCCGATGCAACGACGGTAAAGATTGCATTAGTCCCCGGACACATCAAAATTGGTACTGGCTGGGAGGTTATGCGGATAGTATCAGGCACTGGGTCAGGATCCGGAGTAGGATCTGGGTTTGGATCTGGATCTGGAGTTGGATTTGGGTCAGGATCTGGGGTTGGGTCTGGGTCGGGAGTAGGTACACTTATCAGGTTTTCAAAGAAGAGCATTGAATTGGGTGCAGCTGCAATAATAAGTTCTGGCTTGCCGTCCACATTTAGATCGCCTGTTATCAACCCTCTCGGTTTGTTGACAGGCAAGACAAAAGCAGATGCAAAAGAAGCCTCGGTCAAAACCCCCACCGTTGAATTATTTTTTAAGATAAAGACCTGGTTGCTGCTTTCACTGTTTACCAGGATCTCCGACTTACCATCACCATCAAGGTCGCAGATATGAATAACGGTAGCGGCAGCAGGAATGGTAAGATCAACACGGGTAAAGGCAATGCTTCCCACAGTGCTTTGGTTATGGAAAACGGTGATCATTGTAGCATTCGCCCCGGTATTATGATAAATCACCAGATCCAGTTTACCATCTACATCCAGGTCATCTGTATAGATTCTTCCAGGATTTTCGCCCGTGGTCAAGTTTGACGGTGAGAATTGAGAGTCGGAGATTTTTAAGAAACCCAGGTTTCTGAAGATTGTCAAATTATCGGCGTCAGGATTTGTGGTTATAGCATCCGGAAAACCATCGCCGTCAAAATCTCCGGTGATAATGCCCCCACTAGCAGATGGCTTTGCAAAGTTGATATTGCCACTAAATGACGGGAACGTCCCGGTAACAAAATCACCTGGTAAGCTTCTGTTCTCTTTCAGCGTCATTTGAGAGGAGTTGGATGCGAAGGCAAGGTCAATTTTTCCGTCCAGGTTAAAGTCACCAAATGAAGCATTGGCTGTTCCAATTCCCAAAGAAATAGGATCGGAGAAAGAGATTTCCTCGCCAGTAGTTTTGTTTTTTCTAAGCGGACCGTTTACAGACACCAGATCCAAATATCCATCGCCATCGAGATCCTCTAACTTGGGATTTAAAAAGGAGCCGGGAATCGTATCCTGGGCAATCAGAGACGTCGTAGTTAACTGCCCTGAGCTGAAGGTGTTTTTGAAAACATATGTAGCCCCTGAACCTCCTTCGGCAATAATATCCGGCTTGCCGTCAAGGTTTAGGTCAGCGATATCAAGGTCATAATTAGCGCCAGTGAGTGCCACCTCAACCGGCGCTGCAAAATGAGTGCTGTCAAAAGAGACGCCCTCTGAAAAAGTAACTTTAAAAGGAAGCCTGTAAGTGGCAGTAAGTTGAGAACGAGTGACGCTTATAAATCCGGAAGCTGTTCCTGCGGGAACCTCGATTGTAAGTTCCGTCTTGGCTGCGGTAAGCACCTTTGCTTGTATACCTCCAACCTTTACGTGATTTTCCAATGTATTTGTGGAGAAATGATCTCCACTGATGGTCACCGTTGTGCCTACCCCGCCAACCAAAGGCGAAACGCCTGAGATAGTTATAGCAGGGGCATGAATATTCTTATTTTCTAAAATTGAGATCCTTTCCGGAGCAACATTGCTGATGCCTACAATTATATCAGGTTTATGATCGCCGTTTAGATCAGCAACCCTGGGAGCAGTTGGATATGTCGAATTACCTGCTAGTTGGATGGGGTAAGGTGGAATAAAAGCAGTGGCATCAAAAGTACCACCGGTATAAATATTCTCAAAAATTCCCAGGTCCCCATCATCCGTGGCAACAATGTCAGATTTGCCATCACCATTGACATCAGCTATGCTCATTCCTCCATAATTACCCAGTTCTGATGGAATTACAACCTCTGTGGCAAAGTCGTCAACGCTTAATTCTCCTGAGGAGTAGGTGTTCAAGCGGATGTAGATATTAGACCCTTTTTTCCAGACAAGATCCTTCTTACCATCCCCGTTGAAATCTTCCGCCTGCAAAGAATAATTGTATTGACCTGTGCTAATTGAACCTATATCGGTGAGCTCGAAAACACCAGGTTTTGAACTGTTCTTGATGATAGAAAATCTACTTCCGAAACTATTGCTTGCCAATATTTCAGGTTTGCCGTCATTATCCAGGTCTGCGATACTTACACTTTTCAGGGCATCAACAGTTGCCTTGAAATATCCGACGGATACGCAAAACTCAATATTGCCAGGTGTACTCAGGTTCTGTACGATCCAGAAATCCGTAGCTGCGCTGCTTGATCCCTCACCACCAACCAATTCTGCCCGGCCGTCACCATCAATATCCGCAACCAGGTAAGGGGGCGTTTCATCCGTGAGACCCTTTACATACTCAGGGGCTTCAAAGGCAATATTTCCAGGCGTACTGATGTTTCGGAGGGTTGCAAAAGAGGCATTTCCAAATTTTAATCCGACCGAAGTCACCGCGTCTAACTTTCCATCGCCATCCAGGTCATTAAAAGAAAGTCCGGCCCCGTTGGTAGAGGTACCCGCAGTGGTAAGCCTGACTTTAGGAGCAAATGAAGATTCGGAAATGTCACCTCCAAGACCTAGGTTTCGGTAAATATCAATTGCATTGGCTTCGTTATTGGCCACTGCCAGATCACTCCAGCCATCCCCATCGACGTCTGCCACAGAAAGTCCTTCAATACCAAAGGATAGGGCGATATCGACCTTTGGGCTGAACGATGATGGAATAATCCTTCCGCCACCCGTAAAAGTAGGATTAAAGGGTTTTTCAGTTCGGCTGATGCCGCCATCCGTTTTGTTGAGGACCGTAATAGGACCGTAAGTAGCGCCGACCGGCACTATCGCTACAATTTGAACTGAAGTTGCAGAAGTAATAGATGCGCGGATAGTGCCAAAATAAACTTCGTTTTCCGCTACGGACGGGCCAAAGTTGGAACCGCTAATGGTTACTGATGTTACTCCCGGATTACCGGAATCAGGCGAAAAAGAAGTGATAATGGGAGCAGGGGAAAGCGTTCTTTGCTCCATAATAACATTGTCCAAACCTATAGTATAATTTGCATCTGTTGCATAGCTCCCACGGATTTCAATAGAAGTGATGTTAGCGAGTACTTGCATGATTTGCGACCTTGAGGCTAAAACTCCCGTAGTTGTATTTATAAGCCAGCCTTGTGTCTCATCGAGTTTTACAGAGTAAGAAGTCCAGTCTGGAGCTATGGCTGGTTTCTCGGGAAATGCGTAAACGATCGCCGTACTTCCACTTTCGATCCTGATGTCCCCATAGGCATTGGATGACGTGCCGGCTTGAGATTGCTGAAGATTAAACCGAAGATCCTTGTCTAGCGAGAAGGCCACCTGATTCCCTAGAAACTTAGCAGGGGCAAACCATGATTGAACAGTTACCGCGGTATTGGACGAAAAAGTTGCACTAACATATCCTCCGGGATTTCCATTGGTACTTTGGTAATTTACTGGCAGGGAAGTGGCTGAGTTAAAGAAGGTCCAACCATCGGCATCGGTATCAAATGTGCTTGTTATTTGTGCCTTTGTTATTAGTACATTGAGTAAAAAAAATGTGATAAATACGCTTGTTTTTAAATTAAATAACATCTTCATGTGGATTAAATATTTTTAGATATTAACCAAACTCACCTTTATTAACTGTGACCAGAACCATAGTAAAAGCTGCTTAAATAGCTTTTGCTTTAATGGACAAATCTGAGAAAGAGTTAGTAGTTGATGTTATAAGCAATGTAACAGATCTTTGCTCTTATGTAACATAGAAGCTAAAGCGTTGATTTAGAGGAAAGTTTTTGGGAACAATATGCCGAAGGAGGTGTTCCGTACTGCTCTTTAAAAGATTTGGTAAAATAGGAGAGACTGCTGAATCCTACCTGGTAAGCGATCTGGGAAACGTTGTCCTGGCCTTTTTCAATCATTTCGGCAGCACGTTTTAGTCGTACCGATCTAACAAATTCGGTTGTAGACATATCTGTGAGGGCTTTCAACTTCCTATGCAACTGCATGCGGCTGATGCCTAATTCATCCTGAAGCTGTTCTACGGTAAAATCATGTTTTGATAGGTGCGGTTCGATTGCCCCCATCAGCTTCTGTAAGAATCTTTCATCGGCACTGGCACCTTCCCAGGCAGAAGTTTTTAGCAAAATGGTCCGGCTGAACTGCTCTTTAAGTTTTTTACGCAGGGCAACCAGGTTATTAGAAACAGTAAGTAATTCTTTAGGTTGAAAAGGCTTCGCCAGGTAATAGTCAGCGCCAATCTCTAAACCCTCCAGTTTACTGTCCAGATCTGCCTTGGCAGTGAGAAGTATAATTGGAATGTGACAAGTAATTTCCTCTGTTTTAAGGTTTTTACACAAGTCTAGCCCATCCATAACCGGCATCATAATATCGCTGATGACAACGTCAGGCAACTCTTCCCTGGCCAGATCGCAGCCTTCTTTGCCGTCACTGGCTTTCAGTACATCAAAATCCTCTGACAAGATTTTAATAATATAATTTCTAAGCTCGTCATTATCTTCGACCACAAGAGCTACTGGTTTTCTTTCTGTTGTACCGAATGGGTTAACTTTTTGTCGGGATTCTACCTGGGTTGCTAAGTTGTTCGAATTTTTATTTGCTTTAGAGATTTGCTCCGCTTGTTTGACAGGTAACTTTAATGTAAAACAGTTTCCATGCTCTTTGCAACTTTTTACAGTAAGGTCACCTTCATGCAATTGGGCCAGTTCCTTTGCCAGGGCCAGCCCGATTCCTGATCCGTCATATTCTTTGTGATCATTTTGATAGAAACGGTCAAAGATCTTTTCAAGCAGATCAGCAGGAATTTCATTTCCAGTATTGACGACAGAAATTTCAAACCGATCATTTACCTGATTTGCATTAATGACAACCTTTCCACCAGCAGGAGTATATTTAAAGGCGTTTGAAAGCAAGTTCATCAAAATGGTTTCGATCTTCATTACATCGAATTCCATTGTAAGTGAGTCGTCCGGAATATGGATTTGAAATTGTATGTCGCGTTGCCTTGCCAGTGCCTGAAAACCTGCGGCTGTAGAACGGGTGATGGAAAAGATGTCTTCATAAGATGCGTCCAGATGGAGCATTCCTTCGTCCAGCCTGGCCAGCTCGAGCAAATCGTTAATAAGTTTGAGCAACTTGCCAGCATTGGATTTCATCATCTTCAGTTGTTCCTTTTCCTCTTCAATGGATTCCTTGTTAATCATCTCCTCTAACGGACCCAGGATAAGGGTGAGGGGAGTACGAAACTCGTGCGAGATGTTGACAAAGAACCTGGATTTAACTTTATCAAGCTCCTTTATTTTCTCCGCCTCCAGCCTCGTGACCATAGCCTTGAGCTTTTCATCTTCTGCACGGGCTTTTATTATTTTATTGGAACAAAGGGCTGCAATGGTATTGAGAATATTAAGGTGCGACTGGTTAAAGTAGTTCTTCTGGCTATGCTCAGAATCTATTATACCAATTACTTTATCATTATAGATAATGGGAACAGTTATTTCAGAATATCGGATGTCATCGTCCACAATATACCGAGGGTCTTTCGTAGTGTCATTAATAATTTCTGCTTGCCCTGATTGCGCTACTGAGCCAACGATTCCTTGCCCCAGAGGTATTTCTATTAAATTAACAATCTCGTATTCTTTAGGGTTTTTAGAGCCATAAGCCGCTTTCTGTATCAAGGTGTTACGCTCTTCATCCAGCATATAGATGACGCAGTCTTCGAAATCCAGATTGGCAATACAATTTTTCGCAATGTCCCAAAGGATCTCATCCTCGGTATTCTTTCCGTAGAGGGAAGTGGAAAAATAATTGATCGTTTTTTCGATCTCATTCGCAGTGCTAATGAGCTTCTCGTTATTAATGTTCTGCTTGGCATACAGAAAGAAATAGAAAAGGGCGATAATTATAGAACAAAAGAAAGTGGTAAACAGATTGCCGTAATAATAGTTCAATTGTTCGTCTGGCGGAAGGCTTACGTGAAAGAGACTATAGTCTGTAACTTCCAGCAGCAGGAGGGAGGAGACCGTCAGCAGAACGGAAAATATCAAACTTCTTTTTTCGGTAACATCGAATACCAGAACTGAACCGAAGAGGATAGGCAGGTACGACAAATGGTCGCCCGTTCCTCTACCAAAGGTCGAGGCGGTTATAAAGATATATACATGTGCGCTTATCAGTAGAATATATCGTGCTAATCGGTGATACTTCTTGTTCAGCACGATCACTGAAATAAAAATTGCGATAGCCCCAATGGAAACAGGAGATAAAAAACTTAGTTCACCAGAGAAAATGAAAATGTACGGGAGGGTGGAAAGTATAGCCAGAAAGCTGAAGAGGTAAATAAGCCGCAACCTTCTATGATGCTCAAAAGAAACTTTATTTTCAGATAGAGGTTTGGTCATTAAAAAAATTAACTTTTGCTATAGTCCTGTGGCTCAAATATCAACAGAAATATCAAGATCGGCAAAACTTGTCATGCACGACTAAAAAGTAGCGTTCAACTAGGCAAGGTGTGCTCATTAATTTTTGTTTCTCTTCCTGGTAAAAAAAGGAAAAGGGGTAGCAAGGCTACAATGATCGGAGAATTCGAGTGAATCTGAATTAGGGGGTAACTTAGGAAATAAATATATTTTCTAGCGCAAAATTTGTTTATTGTAGATCGAACATCTCACCAGCATTAGATCAAGGAACATTGGATGAGATACAAGTTAGAGTATTATCAATGCGGGTTTTCTATTCTCGAAGCAATTGGTTGTATTGTATTTTTAAATTTTTGTATTAGATTGCGTGCCCAATCCAGCCTCAAATGTATTTTTTCTTCAACGCAAGAATTAAATGATAATATTTATCTAATGTCACCAAAGATTTTCGCAATAGTATTTAGTCTTTTTTCTGTTTTTATTTTTTTCCCCTCTTTTTCCCAATGGTCGAAAATGAATGCACCAAATGAGGTTGGTTATGTGTACGACATGATTTTGGGAGAAAATAACAGAGTCTTTCTTTCTACTTCTGGTGGTTTATACTATTCCGACGATACTGGTAATCATTGGAGCAAGGTAAAAGAATCGTTCAATAACGTTTATTCTTCCCCCTATTTATACAAGGACAGGAACAATAATATTATAGCCTTCGATAAAGGAAACTATGTTGTATCAAAAGATAATGGGAATACCTGGACAGATAGGTTCGTTGATACAAATGCTATCCGGTCAGACATTCTGCATTGTATAGGTATCAGCAATGACACTTTATTCGTGGGAAGCCGAAGCGGACTAAGCATCCATTATGGCAATGAGTTTGAACTTCAAAAAGTCCCCCTTTTTGAAAATGTAGAAGTTACCAGTATTGCAGTGGAAGGTGAAGTTGTCCTCGTAGGAACAGCAGATCAGGGATTATTCTTAAGCCAAAACAGCGGAAAGACATGGTTAGCACGTTCTTCTCAACTGCCTTCTTCAATACATGTTTCGCAAGTAAAGTATCATGAGGGAGACATTTATTTAGGGACTTATTCTAATGGAATATTTTTTAGTGAGGATTTGGGGCAGACTTGGAAGGCAGTCTCCACTGGAATTGAGACCAGGTCGATCTATGATATTCATATTAAAGAGGACTCTATATATGCAGTGACCGACAGTTATTCGACCATAT
The DNA here is from genome assembly GCA_035628645.1 of Cytophagales bacterium. Taxonomy (GTDB): domain Bacteria; phylum Bacteroidota; class Bacteroidia; order Cytophagales; family Cyclobacteriaceae; genus DASPJL01. Next base: position 17,555 of record DASPJL010000002.1, read on the forward strand.
ATGCCTCCTCCTTGAATAATATTAATTGGTCCTTAATCGAACATGATATTAGCAGCTTGTACTCACCTGCAAAAATAATTTCTATAAATGGCGTATTACTCGTTGGTGGAAGTAAAGGGGTATTTAGAAGTGTAGATAGGGGGAATAGCTGGCAACTATCGATAGAGGGAATTAGAAACGCTCCTATAACCGATTTAAAGCTGGGACTTAACGGGGAAATATTTGCATTAGGACACAACCTTTACCGCAAGTTGCCAGATGAGTCTACATTCAAAATTATCCATTGGACGGAGGGTGGCGGTATAGGCAAGCTTTTGACAGATGACACCAGTATTTATTTGACCAATGGAAATGTCTCGGCCTTTGATTTGTCGACCGGAGAGAAAAAGTATGATTTTAACTATGGTGATAATCTTTTCTTTTCTAACGATCTTTTGAAGTATGATAATGTATTTTACTTAGGTACTTCAATGAATGGGGTAAGGATGTATACTCCTTCAAATGAATGGGTTGCTTTTAATGAAGGTTTGCCGATAGATGCGGTAAATGCCCTAAAACTTTCATCTGATACTTTATTTGCAGCAACAGATTCCGGGCTTTTTAAGAGAAAAACAACAGCTGAGTCCTGGCAAAAAGTTGATTTAAAGGAATTTGAAGCCCCGGTACTAAAAATAATTGTGAAGGATAGCTTAATTTTTGCTTATTTCAACTTTGGATCAATCTATTCAGACGATTATGGTAAAACATGGAGAGAAATTGAAGCTCTAGCGAATATTTATCTAAATGATATTCAATATTTTAATTCTACCATCTACGCTTCAGGTTATCGTACCGCATACTTTTCTTCCGATCTTCTCAATTGGACTACAATTACTTGTCCCGAAGATGTCTTTCTTGAATCTATCTTGTACAAAGAAGATACCTTATTCTTCGGAACTTTGGAAGACGACATTTGGAAGTACCATTTAAAAGCTCCGGTAATTGAGACTATATTTAACCAGTTTTATGTCTGCCCGGGCAGTACGATCAACGCAAAAGTCAGTGTTTCCAATCTGATATTTTCAGAGGATAATGTTTTCTCTTTACAACTTTCTGACGCTACAGGTAGCTTTGATAATCCTATGACAATCGGTACCCTTCTAAAAAATGAAATAATTGAAATTACAGGAGTGATCCCACAAAACCTGGCTCCCGGCAGTAGATATCGTTTAAGAGTGACCTCATCGAATCCAGAAGTTAGCGGAACGCAAAGCGGTGAAGATATACGTGTTGAAGAAAGACCCGAAGCAACAATTTCTGTGTCAGGTACCACGCTCACGGCGAGTTCAGGCAGTGTTTATAAATGGTTTTTAGACGGTCAGCCTTTAGAAGAAACCACCCAAACTATAACAGTAAATAAGGCTGGGAAATATGCTGTAGAAGTAACTGATCTCTACTGTTCCGGAATGTCTGAAGAAGTGGAACTTAAAGTTTTGGCTGTCGAAGATTTTGAAGATGTTGGAAGAATAGCTTTGTTCCCTAATCCCAATCGGGGTGCCATAACTGTTTCTGGCATAAGCCAAGTTTTAACAATGCGCATAGTAGATATGCTGGGGCAGGTCAGGTTAAGCAAAATTCTCCGTCAATATAAGGAAGGGGTTGACTTAACAGCTCTGCCGAAAGGATTATATCTTGTAATTATTGAATCAGGAAATAATACAGTTGTAAAAAGAATTGAAAGATTATGAAAGGTAACTTCTCGATAACTTTTTTCCCCTGTTTTTGTATGGTTTCACTGTTATTCAACCCTCATTAGTACTAATTAGAGGCTGACCTCCTCCTGACGCAAGTGAGAGGAAGAGCAGCAGCAGTCACAATGAATATTTCTGCCGAAAGGAAATAAAGCCAAACCCCATATCCCCAAAAAACTACCTCCGCATTTTCCGAAAACTAACTTTGATTAAGGTAAAAACCGGGTTTAAGTATAGATACTCCATGGATGGTGTATAGATACTGTATTAAAAGTGTATATTATACTTAGCAAACTAGCAAAGAGTGTAAAACACTTATTCAAAGTAAAAATATCGGTAACAAATGAAGTCAATAAACAAAATAAGTATTTCCATGACGAAGTTCAACTCATAGGGTGGGACAGAAGACCTAAAGAAGGGGAAAAAAGGAGGTACATAAAAGAGCACCTCCTTTTTAAGACATTTATACCTTAATCCTTGATAAATCTCTTATTAATCTTTTTGCCATTAGCATTGATTGTAATATTGTAAATGCCTGGTTTCAGATTAGACACATCAATTCCATTTTGCAAAGAGACTCCTTTCAGAATTTCTTTTCCCTGAGCGCTTATAATTTTGAATTGTGCTCCTGTTAAATCCTCTTTAGAATCTATGAATAGACTTTCAGTTACCGGATTTGGGTATACCAGCAGTTTAGTTTCTGATGAAACAACTTCAGGAGCCGCTATCCTCGCTGAAGTTTGTGTAAACCTCCATTTTTGGCTGTTTGCACCTACATACTCCCATTGTTGTACATTACCGCCATTGGCCGTTGAAAACCCACCCGTCTCCGCAGCCTTGCCGCTATGCACGGATATAATTCTGTAGGTGCCGTCTCCATTCGAAATGATTTGCCATTTCTGGTTATTGCCTCCCACATAATCCCATTGATGAATATTAGCACCGTTAGCAGTAGATACGCCCGCTACATCGAGCGCCTTTCCACTGTGGATGTTAATCAGATTATATGCACCGCCTCCTACACTTGTAGCTCTCCACTTTTGACTGGATGCACCTACATTATCCCACTGTTGCACATTGCCTCCATTAGCAGTTGAAAAGTTAGAGACTTCCATCGCTTTGTTACTGTGGACATTAATTATACTGTAGACGCTGCCTGAAACAATCCCTGTTGGTGGATTGGAAACATAAGTTTGTCCCTGAAGATTACGTCTTTGTAAACCTTGACTTCTATAACTTGCAACTAAACTATTTACCTGGCCAGGACTTAATTCCTGATCTTTTTGAAAAAGGACCCAATCGACTTGCATCGTCGTTGTTCTGTTTGCAGTACTGCTTCCTGTTACGTTGTTCCAAATCCAGTTGGCAAATGAAATGTTCATAGGATTTCTCGGATAAACAGAAGAGCCATCGTTATCTGTTGTTGACATGGCACCAAAATAAGTTCCATCTATCCAGAATTTGACATTAACACCATCTGTACAAGAAACAACGCAAGTATGCCATCCTGCCCATGATTGCTGAGAAGCAAAATAGCGTTTCCAGGCCTGCCATGGTTCCGCAATATACCTGTTCCATGAAGTCATGTACATTACGCGGTTGTCAGGAGAAATTCCCCATTTATCTGCGGCAAGGTATTCAAAATCCAGTTCACTGTATCTTGATCCATCTCCCGATAAGGCAGAGCTAACGATAGTATAGAAGGTTTGAACGTTTCCGTCTTTGTAAGTAAATGGAACATCAGAGAAATAGACTCTTGCTGCATAGGTACCGTGGAAATATTCATACCCTGCAGTTTCTATTCGTGAGTGCGTAGTGGCTTTAGTAGATCCGTTTACGGTTGTACTTAAAGTCATCAGTTTATTTGCAGAATTGCCCGGATCATTGATAAAAGTGATATTGTTCCTGCTATACTGTCCGCCTTCCGGAGGGCCGCTGGTACCGTTTACTATGCTCCATTTATTAAAAGAGGGTAACTGAGCATCATCAACACTTGAATAAGTAAAATCATCAAACATTATGGTTTGACTGAATGCGGAATAGTTAAAGAGTAGAAATAAGATTAAACATAGATTTGTACTCCAGCGGAGGTTTGTGCTAAATTTTTTCATAAAAAGAATATTAGGGTTAATTAATTTCGAAAGGTAGTTACTGATATTTTCGCAAATAAAATTTAACACGGACATTTGTGGGACAAATGAGTGGATATTTCAAAAACAGTTAAATAATGTATGTAAGTCTGATGTTGAAGAATTATATCATAGCAGATTGATGTCAGCAAGATTTGCCGAAATCAGCTTTTTAGCAGCAACAGAATCAATTCTAATGCTCTTCTCATTTGTCAAATAGCGGACATTGCCTAAATTTCCTGGATACATTGCTTTTATACTATGTTTGAAGGGTCAGATTTCCCTACATCACTTGATGAAGAAGTTTTTAATGTTTGGTTTGAAAATGGAAGGCTGAGCAAAAGAAGATATAATTACTTACTGATAATTTGGGATGAGCACGAATCAAAATATCGGCCTTATTATGCAGAGGATCGTGACGAAATCGGCAAATATCAAACTTATAAAAGTTCCAGAACTTCGGAATCGCTGGTTGCTGCCTATGATTTGTATTCGGAATCAAAAATTATTTAAAGACTAGACAAAAGAAAAATATCGAAAGTATTTCCCCCTCCGCTGTTGAGATCTTTGTTATTGCTGATAAGACGGTTTTAAATCCTATTGATTTGTCATTTCGAAATATAGATCTTAAAGGATTATCGTGAACAGTATGGGTTGAAATATAGAAGAAACTTCCTGTCAGATCGAGCCTCATCTTGCAATGATGACTGGAGTTAAAAACTATTTTCTTTTCCCTAAAAAAAAATTAATTTTAGGAATAAATTAATACTATGAAGGATCATATTGTTCTAATAATCTTCCTGGTTCAAACGTATACTTTTCAGTTGTTTTTTATAAAAATGAATTTCTCCGGGGGCAGAAGTAGTTTTTTTACAAAAAAGTCTCAGGTAATTGTATCTGCTATTCCAATAGTTGGTTTTTGCTACATCACATACTTCCTTTTTTATCCTTCGTTGAAAAGTTCATTCAAAAGATTTCTGAAAACATATAGCAGTCTTGACTGATTTGACAGCGTGTGGTCTTTTAGCTTCATCAAAAGCTGTTCTTAGTCTCAAAAAAAAATTCACAATTTCTCCCCACTTGCTAAAACTTCCAGCTTATACCCTTTGCCGTGAATATTCACAATCCTTATTTTAGTATCGGATTGAAGCTTTTTGCGAAGTTTGGAGACAAAAACATCCAGGCTTCGGCCAACAAATACTCCTTCGTTTTCCCAAACTTCTTTTAAGAGATCATCCCTGTCCAGGATTTCATTGGGATGAGCAGCAAAAATGCTTAAGATCTTTGCTTCTTTAGCCGATAGCGCTATCCTTTCTGTTCCCTTTCTCAAGATCTGATTTTTCATTGAATAGGTAAAATCTCCCAGGTGGATTACAGTTTCATCTTCCAGCTTAGGTGTCAGCGTTTGTCTGGTTGCTATTTTTTTCTGGGACCCTTTAAATCCGGTAATCAGAAGAACTATAGCGAGTGGGAGGAATAGATAAGGAAAAATATAGGCTATTGAAAAATTTTGCGTAGGGTTTCCTTCAAAATGGATCTTTACATAATAATTCCCTTTTGGCTGATCCCTGCCGACACAAGGGATAACTATGTTAAGTGCGTCTGAAATTTCATAACTATAATTTACCATTTCATTTGTCCGGTCGATTACTTCTACAAGATACTTTTCAGGCAAGTGGTCAGTCTGAGCGTATTGATCTACTATTCGAACCAGGCTGTCGGGAGTGAAGGAAAATGGATTCTCAAATTTAATCAGATACGTATGATCATCTCTTTTTTCTATTGGAAGTATTCTTGAGCTGGAATCTCCGTATTGTAGAAGTATGTCATGCCCCATTTTCCGGAGGGCAACAAGTACTCTCTCCTCTTTGTAGTCCGTTTTTGAGTCGCTAATCACCTTTACTCCTGCAAAAGATAGCAACAAGGTGGCACCGATAATGGATATTATTTTCCAGCTCATAGGATAAAATTACGGATTCAACTTTAATCTATGCTTCATTTTACAATCGTTTTACACTTTTTTACAATTGATTTACCCTTTTAACATCAGGGAAAGATAGGTTTGCCTCACATCAAAAACATCAGATATGAAAAATGCAATCTTAATAACGATCATGTTGACCACCTGCTATGGTAACGTGAATGCCCAATCTTCCTCCGCAGTAAGTCAGAGCTGTAGTGTAATTCTCTTTAACGATCAATGGTTAATTAAATCCTATGACAAGGGCGAGAGAGCTTTCATAGATTTATCAGCCGAAGGGGTCATATCCGTACGTGAAACCGGTAGTTTGTTTGTCAAATCGTTTAAAAAGGAAAAACTTGCCTTCAGCATTGCCATCAAAAGAAGGACAGGTGAGACGGAAGTACTCTTTGAGAATGCTACTTTTAAAACGGTGAAAGCGCAGGATGTGCTTAAGAAATGTAAGCCAGGAGATAAAATAGTGGTGCTTTTAAAGGACAATCAACGTTATTTTTTGCCTCATTATGAAATAGAAGTTCAGGGTGGGTGCTAAGTTGGTAGAAAGCTATACGTATATGAATTTTCTCAATATGTAACGGCATGATATAAACATTGGAAAGGAGAAATAGTGGCTCCGCCAACGTCAGTGTCTTCATTATAAAGACACTGACAACAGCGAAAAAATCTTCCTCTTATAGTTAGAAGTATAACCTTGTACCTATATAAAGGTCACGAAGATCGAGATTGAACCCAAAGTCTGAAGTCGCGCTTTCACCTCCCTGTGAATTTTGACTCCATGCCATCCTTCCAAACAATACCTCAATTGACAGCCATTTTATAGGCATATACATAACTCCCGGAGTTAAACTGGTTGAAATGGTTGTATAGGTTCGTGTAGACTTTGAAGTGTAAGTATCAGTTGAATCTTTATAGATATTGCTGTTGCGGTATTCATTTTTAACATTGTTAAACCCTGACTGTAATTGACCGAAAAAATAAACCTTTTCCACAATTGGTTGATAGTAGCGAAAGGAAGGACCAAAACCCAGTGTTTTGCTAATGGATTTATTATTTCCAAATGAATGCCAGTCCTCTGACCTTGAGGAGCTGCTATGGTCTTGGTAATTAAAATATAACCCGACTTCCATTCTTTCGGAAATCATATAACCCAGGTTAATTCCCGTGTCGAAATTCCTGTAACTTGAGCTATACTTATTAAAACTGCCAGTGCTGCTGCTCGATTCTGAAGAAGGATAAAACTTTTTATAATAACTTATTTCTCCCCCGGCTACAAATTTTCCCTTTTCAATCTGAGCATGGGAAACGGAAGATAAAGACATGGCGATAACTATTACCGCCAGAACGGAAAGCTGTTTTTGCATATTTTTTGGATTGTTTTTGTTTGAGTTGCATCAAAGAAAATACTATGCCAAAACAAGTCAAAAACAGTGCTTGTATAATATAAATTTTATCCAAGAATAAACCATCATTTACCTCGTTACCTCTTTTCGCCAAATTGAAAAAGTACTAGAATTATTCATGTAAAAATCCCCTTTAATAGGGAAAGAAGGAGAATAAATGATCTTTCACATAATACAAATCTTTATTATCAGCAACAAATCCATTTCAACTCTATGCTGACATTCCGGATGCTGGGATAGAAGTGTCAGTAGTCTTTTAATTGGAAAATACACGATTTATTAAGTTATTGGAGTAATTATTTATTCATGTGAAATATACCTATATGAAATTCTACTTCTATTTAATTCTTTGCTCATTTTTTCTAGCTTGTTCTACATCTGCTCAGGATAACACAAAGCCAATGTATGGAGAGGTCATTAAAAGCGACGAATACAAAAAGGTTGACGATGACTTTAAGAAAGAGTCTTTAAAACAATTTAAAACCCTGGATAGTGCAGTTTCTGTTTATACTGATTATGGGTGGAGGTATTTTTATAATAACGATTTGAACACCGCAATGAAGCGATTTAACCAAGCCTGGTTATTAGACCCTGAATTTCCTGATCCCTATTTTGGGTTTGCTTCACTTTTGGAAATGCAGAAGAAGCAAACAGAAGCGAAACGATTTTATGCAATAGCCTTGGAAAAAGATAAAACTAAAGAAAGGGCTGAAACTTGTTACGAAAGGATTGCGCATTGTAAGGAGCAATTAGGGGATCAGCTTGGAACATTGGAAGCTTATAAGAAAATTGCCATAATTAATAACAATAATGTCGTTGCCTTCACCAAAATAGGATACTTTGAAAAAGACAATAATGAGGCAATGAAGGCTTTTGCGAGAGCAATCGAACTTGACCCAAAAGATCCGGTTACTTACAATAACAGAGGTTGGCGAATGCAATTAAACCGCGATTTTGTTAAAGCCATTGCTGATTATACTAAAGCTATTGAATTAGACGACAAGTATATAGGGGCTTATGTAAACAGGGGAATAAGTAAAATGAACCTTGGAGACTTCAAAGGAGCAAAAGAAGATTTTGAACTTTCTGCAAAACTTGATCCGAAAGCGGGAGAACTCAGAAGATTTGTAGGGCTCGCCAAATTAAATTTAAATGATAAAACCGGAGCTTGTAAAGATTTTGAAGCTGCAAAAAAGTTAGGAGATCCGCAGATAGAGGAAATTATTAGGCAAAACTGTAATTGATTTTGCTTCTTTAGAGGCATGACTTTAAAAAGCTTTTGCAATTGACCGAGTCACCGGCTCTGCTTTTATGGAAATATTGCAAGTCAGAAAAAGACTTGCGATACAAGAGGGACTAGTATAAACTTGTATTATTTGATATTTACTATTTATTTAAACTTTTAAACCTTTCTGTCAAGATCAATGAACATCAGGAATTCTTTAATTATTCTGTTTTTATCCCTTTCTACGCTTTGTAGAGCACAAGATTCTATTTCAATTAGTATTGAAAATCCTCAGCCCAGAGTAGAGGAGAAAGTGGTGTTAAGCATAGATTTACAGTTTTTAACAAAAAGAATAGCAGAAAAACTAGGAAGTAAAATAACATTAACAAATATAAATAGTATTCATGGGATAGAATCTACTGATTTTGATCGGATAATTACCTTTCACGAACCGGGAGATTACATAGTAGGGCCGTTTTTATTTAATATAGACGGAAAACAATATCTGTCAAATGCAATTAAAGTTCAGGTTATAGAAAAACTGCCAGTTCAGGAAGGAATTTGGGTGAGATATATCGAAACGGGTGGTGAAAGAATGATCATTGTAGAACAGATGATCAATAATAAATCTGATTATAAGAAAACCAAAAAGGGCTATTCTATGACGATGGGAGGAGTAAAGGGAGACGAGGAATTTGCCGAACTAATGGAGGAGAGTTATAAAGGGTATAAGATTATCTCTTCCAGTTCCAATTCTTCTACTGTAAGAGAGGAGGGTAAAGATTTATTTACTCCTGGATTTTCCTACAGGTTTAAAAGCTATGGTTTAGAATTATTGCCGGATTATCAAGGACCGATAATCATCAGTGAAAAAGACTTTCAAAATTTTCCTTCAAAGTACAAAATGACTCCTATTAAGATTGAAAAGGTTATCCATAATTAATGTTGAAAAGAGTGTATTAAATTTTTATAAATTTCTTCATTCCACAATCTTCAAAAGCTGTCTGTAATTCCCCTTTAAGACCGGCAATTAATGACTAGGAAGTACTTTAGTCTTATTCTGTTTACGATTCCCTCTTAGGAGGCAGTGCTTTGAATTTCGGAAAGATAACGATCAGCTATTTAGCCATTTTTCCCGCCTGTTGTTGCTCATACGTGGGGCCATATATGCTTGGCACAATATTGCCGGTCGAACGAAGATAGACCATCATCTCGCCGCGATGGTGATAAATGTGATTGAAGAGAAAACTGCGCGTAACTATAACACGCGGAAGTGGACCGAGAACGGTATTTTCGCCGGATTTCATCGTCCAGGTGGTTTGCAGACTTTCTTCAGTAACAGTCTTCAGCGCTGCTCTTGCTTTTTCAACATTTTGCTCAAATAAAACAAGTGTAGCCTGAATATCATCAGGATCGCCACGGTACAGGTTATCAGCCGCCAGATCGTAAACATCTCTAGTAAGCGCTCCCACATACCAGTAGTAAATGGTAGCAATATGTTGTGCCAGTTGCCCCATTGTCCAGGAAATTGGCGAAGGCTTAAAGTTAATGTCTTTTGCCGGCACAGCCTGAAGTAATTTCCTCGTGCTGTTCACTTCATGTTCAAACTCCTGTAATAATGCCTGTACTATCATAGTATAATTTTTTATGAAGTTAATTCATGGGATATAATCTGTCAACGTAAACAATATGTTTTGCTTTCGACGGTGATTTGCTAATAAACCAAACGGAAGACTTTGGCCATCAAAAAACATAAAAAGGGAGGACCTAGACAAGAACCTCCCTTTTGAAAAATCTTCACTTCTCTATTTAACCAGGAGCTTTTTGGTGGTAAATCCTCCTGCGGTTTTTATGGATACAAGGTAGAATCCGCTTGAAAGATTTTCTATATTTTTCCTGCCCTTTACCATTCCATTAAATAATTCTGCACCCTCAGCAGTGGACAGAGATACTAATGCCTCGCCCTCCACCTCAATGGTTACGCTTCCAAAGGATGGATTTGGGAATATTTTAATGCCAGACATTTCAGCTTCCTCCTCCCGCACGCCCATCCTGGCGGCAGAAACCTGGGTAAACCTCCACTTTTGATTGTTTCCGTTTACATAGTCCCATTGGTGAATGTTCGCGCCATTTGCCGTTGATACGTTTGCGACATCTGCGGCTTTGCCGCTATGCACAGATATAATCCTGTAAGTACCGTCTCCATTAGAAATAATTTGCCATTTTTGGTTAGCGCCTCCTACGTAATCCCATTGATGGAGATTACCACCATTGGCAGTCGATACGTCGGCTACATCCAGGCACTTTCCGCTGTTAATGTTGATAAAATTATATGCACCTCCGCCTACGTCTGTAACTCTCCACTTTTGGCTGTTTCCGCCTACATAGTCCCACTGCTGCACGTTACCACCATTTGCGGTTGAAAAGTTAGAAACTTCCATGGCTTTGTTGCTGTGGACATTAATCACACTGTACGTGGCGCCTGATACTATTCCCGATGGAGGGGGAGGAGTTGAGCCGTTAGCCCATTTGAAGGTTACTACACTGCTTCCTTCAAGGGTGTGCGTAAAGGAAGCATTGTTCCAAACCATCCTGAAGGTAATAGAAGATCCGCTGTTATTTAAGACCACCACCGCTTTGGTTCCGTCTGAATTTCTGAAGGCGGTAGTGATTAAATTTCCATGATTGCTTGAGGCGCCTATACGAACCGCGTTTGGTCTTACAGCTTTAGAGAAATGACCGATGATATAGTAACCCTGATTTCTGGTTACAGAATTACCACTTATAGTAACAGCACCTTTACAATCGGTACATCCTCCGGCTGTATGAGGTCCCCAATTTGGATCGGTTGCCAGGTTCCATCCCATGGCTGTTCTCGACCAATTGTTCATAGAACCAATTGTTACATTTTGTGTATGCCATACCAGATCTCCTGAAAAGCTGCCGCCAGCTCCGGTATACTGTTCCGTGAAATATACATTTTTACCTGTATTGTTTCTGAACGTTGTTAAAGCAGAAATACTTCCTGCATAAAGATGAAAAGCTGCACCATCTACATAAGAACTGTTATTTGCCACATAAGTAGGATGGTCTACATTGTCGCAGTTGTGGTCGTATGCAATAATTTTACAGTTGTAACCGGCGCCTCTTAATTTTGGTCCAATGTAATCGTTGATTAATCCAAGTTCATTTTCCCTGGTCAAAGTCATGCTTGGCGTATTGTATGGATTAAGAGGTTCATTTTGCGGTGTTATTGCCCAGATGTTTATTCCCTGAGCTTTCATCGCATTGAAATAGTCTAGCCAATATTGTCCGTAGCTCTCATAGTTCTCCGCTTTAAGGCTACCGCCAGTGAATGATCCGTTGGTTTTCATCCACATTGGAGCAGACCATGGCGTTGCAAGAACCTTTACGTTTGGATTGATGGCAATGATTTTCTTCAGGATAGGAATAGTATAGGTCAAATCCGGACCGGCAAGACTGAAAGAAGCTCCATCCCTATAGGAAAAAGCATAGTCGCTCATATCAGTAGCCCCGATACCAATACGAACCACAGAATATCCTAATCCTCCTGATTCGTATAACTCATTTAAAAGATTATTCTGCTGTGTAGCCCCCATTGCAGCTATTACCTTCGCACTGCCTTGGGTTAAAGTAAATCCGTAACCATCAATAGATTGGTAAGTGGTTCCTTCATTTACAGTGATGGTTGTACCTGAACCGCTATTTGCGCCAAAAGTTGCGCTTCCTTGTGCCATTCTCGCCGAACCATTGCCTACCGTTTTCCAGGATGTGACAGTTTGGGAGTTCACAAATTGAACGGACATACTGAACATTAACAATGTACAGCAAATGATTTGTAATAAGGGTTTGTAATTTTTTTTCATGCTTAATAGATTTAGGGTTAATGACATATGGATTTCCATACGCTTAAGAAAATCTACGCTTTTGTTTTATTATAGCTATCGAATCAGAAATAAATCGAGTTGAAAATTTGAAAAGAGGTGGTAGTTAGATTGAATAATTTATCGCTTCAGGAACAATTTCAACCTATTGATAATCAAGACATATTCCTCTTGGTTGAAGTTCTTTTTCCCAACCAACTACCAGAAATTTAATTTTTTCCTCTACCGAGGTTGTCACCATTACAAAACACCTCCTCCGCTGTTGATGTTCCGCCTCTCACTTATTGTATCATGACCAATTTCCCGACAAAAAGGTCTTGACCAGATTATAGGGTTACCAATCGGCTATCTCTTCATAAACTCGATAACTAAATGTCTAAAAAATGAGCCAGAAGCCATATCCATCTCAATCCTGTAAGAGTAGTATTATCTATAAAAAGAAGAGAGTGTTAATAAATTGGACAGGGGTAATACAAAGATTTAAAAAAACTCCTCTACCGTGGTTTGTTCTTATGCAAAACACTTCCCTATGCTTCAATCTTTCTTTTAAAATCACCAAACCTTCTTGGTTTTGAATAATTTTATTTATTTGATTCTCTTTATTTTAGCATTTTTATATTTTTCTTAACTGTCAGAATTTAAAACGTTTACCTCCATTTTTTATATGAAAAACCATTTACCCGTTATCCTGTTAGTTCTTTTGAACATTGTTTTTATTTCTTTCTATGTACACGCACAGGAAACATGTGCAGAATTTGGAACAGACGGAATCGCTACCTCCCTGGAAAGTCACAAAACACATTTAAACGCAGTTACTGTTTTGCCAAACGGGAAAATAGTAGCCGTGGGATATTATGACGACAACTCGGATACAGATTTTCTGGTTGCAAAGTACAATGCTAGTGGAAGTCCTGACCTTACCTTTTCACCTAACGGCATAAAGCTCTATGATGTATCAGACCACAAGGATGATGAGGCTTTATGTGTGTCTTTAGCATCAGACGGTAATATCCTGGTTGGAGGATTTGCCAATGGTTATGGTTCAATTATAAAAATCAATACTAGTGGTGCTTTAGTATCAGGTTTTGGCGCTGACGGCATTATAACCTATGACGTACTATACTCCTCCGTGGAAGAAATTCTAGTATCTCCTGGGGGAAATATTTATGGTTTAGGTAAAACCTTCCATACTGACAATATTGTGATCCGGAATTTAAAAATTCAGGCCTATACCAGTAATGGGGAATCTTTAACCACATTTGCTGAAAATGGAAAATATAACAATTTGAACTTCCAGATCTGGCATGAATCTACAATTAAGGGTGTATTACAGTCGGATGAAAAAATTGTTGTTGCCGGAACAACTTTTGGCGCTAATGCTTCACTCGACAAATGGACGATGTTGCGGTTAAATACTAACGGAACCATTGATACTGATTTTGGCACGGATGGACTTGTAGAAGATCCTGAAAACACCACCACAAGAGTCAAGGACATTAAAATTGGTACAGATGGTTCAATTTATTTAGGAGGTTACACAGACGTGGATACCGATAATCCTTCCCAAGCTGTGGTTAAAAAATTTAAACCGGACGGCGCTTCTGATAATTCTTTTAACATGACAGGTTCAGCGTATCATTTATTAGCTGGAGGAAAATCATTGATTCATGCCATAACCATCAATCCGGAGGGCAACGTATTTTTTGCCGGTTCTAAGGCCGATGACCTCGATATAAAAGATTTTTTAATCGCTTCCTTTAAACCAGACGGTGAGCATGATTCAGATTTTGGAGTTCATACGGACAGGTTGCCGCTTACAGAAGGTGGAGAATTAACGGATATGGTAAGATTGGACGATGGAAGTTTTATCGTGTGTGGTTATGCCATAGGGCAAGACCGTCAATATGGTATCTTAAGGAAGTACAAAGCGGATGGTTCCATTGAACCTACATTCAATTCATCGGGCGCTTCATTCATAAGGTATGCCTCCGATGGTGACGCTCAAAGTACGGCCGTGCAAAGTGATGGCAAAATCCTGGTTGCCGGTTCTTATCTCCAGAATGGCTCCAATACAGGATTAGCTCTGGCAAGATTTGAATCTAACGGAAATCCGGACTATACTTTTGGCAATTATGGTTATGTTCGCCTTGATTTAACCGATCGACGAGAATTTGTAAAAGACTTGCACTTATACCCGGATGGTAAGTTTCTGCTAGCAGGTACATTAAACCACCCAACCTCTTTTGATGATTACTTAATCGCTAAATTCAATGCTGACGGCACGTTGGATCAAAGCTTTGGAAATGGTGGTTATGTTAACAAACATGTTGGCGCTTATGGAAAGCACAATGATTTGAGTCAGATCGCTGTAGATGCGGAAGGTAGGATATTAATTGCAGGTGAGGCAAATTATCTGGGTGGATCATACGGCGATGCGACATTAATGAGGTTGTTACCCGATGGATCCACGGATGATTCTTTTGGGGATAATGGTGTGGCGCATGTTACACTAACCGCCGTAAATGATATGTTTACGGATGTCGCAATAGCAACTGATGGTTCCATCTTCGCATCAGGTCATGGAACTGTTAATGTTGGTGCGGTAGTCATGAAATTTAAAGCAACAGGCGAAGTAGATTTGGATTTTGGGACAGATGGACAAGTATTTATCGATTGGGATGAAGAAACTATGACTTATTCCACCGATATCCTTATACAGCCTGATGGTAAACTTTTAGTAGGTTGTCTATACAAAGATAAGGGGGATATTTGGGATGGACATGCCTTTGTTAAACGATTGCTGGCTGATGGACAAACGGATATCTCATTTGGAGATCAGGGAGTAGCAAAACCATCTTTGACGGGCGTTAATGACCAATCTTTAGATGGCATGTTACTTGGGGATGATGGCGTAATTTATGTTTCCGGTATTTATAAAAACCCGACGAGTACCTTTTACTTTTCACAAATAAAATCCGACGGTACAGAACACTCCGAATCT
The DNA here is from genome assembly GCA_035628645.1 of Cytophagales bacterium. Classification (GTDB taxonomy): domain Bacteria; phylum Bacteroidota; class Bacteroidia; order Cytophagales; family Cyclobacteriaceae; genus DASPJL01. Next base: position 32,926 of record DASPJL010000002.1, read on the forward strand.
TTTACAACTAAAGATTTTGTTACCGAAGCAAATATTTCCATTAATGAAACGACGGGAAATGTGTATTCCGGAATTACGCCAAAACAAGCAGGCGGGCTGGCTGTTGTATGTTTAGGCAAGGGCAGTGAAGAACCCGGTGAGGAACCAGACCCTTGTCTAGATGTCCCGGATCCTTATATTTTTGATTTGGAAGATAAATTAAAAGTCACGGATGGAGATTCATTTCAATGGTATGCTGATGGAGAAATTATGGATGGAGAAACTGATCAAATCTTATTTGATCCGCAGAACAATGTGGCGTATTCTGTAGAAGTGACAACAGGCGAATGCGTGAAAGTAACAGACGATTATTTGTATGAATTATTAGGGGTTGAATCTGAACCTCGCAATTCCATACTCGTTTTTCCAAATCCCGCTAGGTCCATTCTTTACATAAAATCAAGTCGACTTTTAAGAAATACCTCATTAGAATTATACACAGCTCAAGGAGATCTGAAAAAATCTTTTAAGCATTTTGAAGGTTTTGAAGCCCAATTTTCATTATCAGGTTTGGCAAATGGATTCTATGTGGTAAAAATCCAATCTTCAGCTGGAAGTCAGATCCTTAAAATTTTTAAACAACCCTAATAAATCAGAAAATCAGTTCTTCTATAATAAAGTCATATAGTCTATGGCTTTATTATAGAATATTTTGGAAATGTATACTGCAAGCAATGGGAGGGAAAGGGTTTATAGATTAATAAAGGGGTCGAATGATCCTCCAAATAGTTTAAAATTAGAGACCTTAAACAGAAGGATCATTCAAAAAAAAAATTTGATTTTTAAGAATAAATATGAAAAAGATACTCCCGTTAATTCTTTCGTCCCTTAATACAATAACTTTAAAGCCTCTTTACACTCTACACTGCCGAACTTATCATAACCTCTTTGAAGGTATTTTCTTCCAATTTCTACATCTTTAGAATAGTAGGTGACTATTCCAAGCATCAG
>DASPJL010000003.1:0-11414 GCA_035628645.1 Cytophagales bacterium
AAAGCAAAGAACAGTTAAAAACATGAACATTTAAAAGATAATAAGTTGATGTAAAGAATTTACCTTTTGAATGTGAATAGAGGTAAATAGGAAGATTATTTTAAGTATCTAATTGCGAGCAAACAAATGCTCTACTCTTAAAATATTAAAAAAGGAAAGGTATGTGAAACGGTTCTTACATATAATACAATCCGGTAAAAGTATAAGAATTTCCTTTTATAATGCTTAAGTTATTCATTTAAAAACGTAGGTGCGGGATAAGTCTGTTTCAACAACATATAGACTTATGGTGTTCCTAATTTTGAATAGACCTTTCAGACAGCTATGGAGGTTTTCTTAAATGAAAATAAATTTACTCAAGTCCACAGGACTAATTTTTGCTTTTACCCTCGCTTTTGCAGCAGCCGGAAGAGGACAATGTTTACCCAGCGTTTCAGTAACTAGTCCTTATCCGGCTCCAGGGGTAAAATACCCGGCAGCAACTGCCAATTTGAAAAACGTTTTTAACGTCATTCCCAACGCATCTTCATCCTACGATTATTCGCACTCTTTTAAATTTGCTGCGTTAGATAATTTCACCATTAAGTTTGGCGATGGCTCTTCTGATTTTCATTACAATGGCGAGCCAATTACTTCGGTTGTTCACACTTATAAAAAAGAAGGATTGTTTGTTTATGAAATTATAAACAACAATTGTAGTGATAATAATAGTGTACAAGGAAAAATTTACAATGGAAAGGATAAAGATCCTTCCATTTTAGGCGGAGGATTTCCTCCTGCTGACAATATTTGCGTTCCCTATGATCTTGCCTTTATAAACAGTTCCCTCGGATTGTCTCCTTTTTTTGAGTTTGACTGGGATTTTGGCGATACGCCTTCCTCTGTTTATGACACCACTTTAAATATCAATAATGGCCTGGGCGCAATAGCGCATACTTATTCTAACGCTTATTCCCGATGCGGTATTTATGTGAAATTCAGGGTGCGGAAAATTCTTCCAAACAACAATTTCGTTACCTTTCTTCAGACCGGGGGGCCTTATAATTTTATTACAACCGACGTTCCTAAAGTAAATAAATCGGAAATCCTTTTATGTGAAAGAGGTATTGACCAGGAGCTGGAACTGACAGATGCGTCATCGCTTACCTGTATTTCCAATTTGCCAAGGACCATTCGATGGGATATTATGAATGAACCGGTGGGAAAGCCTTTGACTCTGGTTAGCGGTTCTGTTGCTTCAGAAAACAATTATTATGTAGCTGCCAATAAAAAGATCAAAGTAAAGGTGCCTGCCAGCGCTTTAAATGGTGATGTTTACAAAGTAAGGTTGATTGTAAATAATCCTTGTGGCCCGGATACCACTTTTTCTACCATTAAAATCACGCTTCCTTCCAAACCTACTTTTTCATTTAATAACAACGGGCCAATTTGTCCAGGGAAAAAGCTTTCTTTCAGAAATACATCGGTGGAAAGAGGGCAGTCCGGTGTCAGTTTTTATTGGGACGTGTACAATGAAAAAGACGTTCGGGTATCTTCTATAGCTTCCAACAATGAGCTTGTGGATATTCTGTTTCCTTTGCCAGGAGTTTTCAAAGTGGTATTGAGGGAAAGAGTTACTTCAAATTCTGTAGCAGCCAATGCGCCATATTGCGAAGCTTCTTCTGATAATCAACCGGTGATTGTGGTAAGTCAGAATGTAGTCGCTAAGATCGAAAATCCTTTCAATAACTTTTGCATAAAAAGTGATGGAGAAGGTAATACTCCTTTCAACATCAAATTTGGAAACGGCTCGCTCAGTGAAACCGCTACTTCCACCTATAAATGGTTTGTTTCAAAGGTAGGAGAGGACACTACTTCTTTTCCTGTCGCGCCTTCAGGTACTTTAAAAGATTTTAGCCTTAGCGTTCAATCCCATGGAAGATACATCGTTAAACTGGAAGCCTTTGATCCGCTGAACAGTTGCACAAAAACCATTGACCTCGATACTATTTTCGTCTTTCCTCAACCCATTTCTCTTATTAAAGCAGCGGATGGTTGTGCCGGTGAAGAGGTAATACTGAGAGACAGTTCAAAAGTAATTGCTGCCGGAAATTTTGGACTTCCTGAAGATTTTCAGCACCTGAAGGTGAGCGTAGATTTCAGAGATGGTTCTCCGGTATACAGCTACTTTAAGAATGTAAATGCGAGTTGTGAAGCCAGTGATAATTTATATACTACCGCAAAAATGGCTTGTACAAAACTTACCAAACATAAGTTTACCAAGCCCGGCCAATATTGGGTGAAATTTACCATCGCGGCCGGAGATGAGGGAAGTAACTATTGTCCGGTTGTAGACAGTGTGCTGGTGAATGTTAATCCTTTGCCGGCGCCTTCTTTTAGCGGCATTGGTGACGGATGTACTCCTTTCAGTGTCAAATTAATAAACACCACTGCCGGAAGAGAGCATATTTCAGGATTTGTCTGGAATGTCAACGGTCAGGATATTCCTGCTCCCAAAAATTCAAACTTTGATTTGGATACTACTTTCTCAAAGCCAGGTGTTTATAAGGTTATTCTTAAAGCCAAAACGGCAAAAGGATGTGAGAGTGCAACTGCCGTTAAGACCATAAATGTTTTTGCAAACCCTCAGTTTGAGATTTCTTCCAATTATTCTACTTTTCTTTCGAATTGCAGTCCCCTTAATTTGAAGTTTAATGCAGATATGGCTGCTACTTCTTTTTCCTCGATTCAATCTGCCATCTGGAGTTTTTATGATGGCGATGGCGCACAAATAGGAGGGGATACAATTTTGAAAGTAACAACAGCAAAAGATCTGGAGATAAATCAAAAATTTGTCAATTCAACTTTTGTAGAGAAAAAGTTTAAAGCCACCTTATTAATAAAGTTCAAAAATGGTGGCTGTGAAAAACTAAAAGAATCCGAATTTACCATCAATCCGCGTCCTTTGGTAGAATATGCAATGGATAAGACTGAAGGATGCAGTCCATTAACCGTTCAATTTTCTATTGATAAAAAAGATGTTAATCCAAGTGCAGAATATACCTGGAGTTTTCCGGGTGGTTCCCAGTTAACAAGCAATAATCCAAATCCTGCCCCGATTACTTTTGTGAATTTGGGTACAACACCGGTTACCAGGACAATTAGACTTACCACGACAAGTCTTAATGGTTGCAGTGATTTTACAGAAAAAACAATAACCATTAAACCGCAATCTGTTCCCAATTTTAACATTGTTAATAACCGAAGACTTTGCAGCGGAGATTCCCTGAAATTTGAGAATAAATCTACAGGATCGGTTGCTTCCAAACTGGTTTGGGTGTGGGGAGATAGTTCTCCTAACGACACTGTACCGGCATCTACTCCCTACATCTGGCATAAATTTGAAAATGAAAGTGTTGATTCGGAATCAGCTTATGAAGTAAAGCTACATGCCATTTCGGATTGTGTGGTAGAATCACAAGCCAAAACGATAACGGTAGAAAGGAAGTTAAAGTCAGACTTTGATATTCATTTTAGCTCGATATGTTCACCGGTGGAAGTCAACCTCATCAGTTTGTCTGAAGGTCCGGTAAGTTCATTTATATGGAAAATCAATGGAAAAAAATTATCCGACAGGTCAAGCAATTTCAATCATACCTTAATCAATAATTCCGCTAAACCGAAGAATTATCAAATAACCTTGATTACCCTATCTCCTAACGGCTGTGCAGATAGTTTGACGAAGGAAATTACGGTAAACCCCGAGATTACAGCTTCTTTCAAATCTCAAAAGCCGGAAACAACTTCCTGTAGTCCTGTGGAGTATGGTTTTATAAATAATTCGGAGGGAAATGCGGCTTCCTATGAATGGGATTTTGGGGATGGAACGATAGAGACTGTCACTTCAAAAGCCACCCTTCAGCATGTTTTCCAAAACCTAAGCAGTAAGTCTACTACTTATAGAGTAACGCTCACGGCGATTACCACCGAAGAATGCAGGTATTCTACATTTACCGATCTTATTATTGCGCCGTCAGGTAGCGCTGATTTTGAAATGGACTCCGTAGGATGTTCACCATTCGAAGTGGTTTTCAAAAACAAGTCATTGAGAAGTGGAGAAATGGAGTGGGATTTTGGGAATGGCGCTGTTTATTCAGGAACAAATCCTCCAAAACAGACCTATATTAATACAGGTTCAGAACCTATTACCTTTAAAGTAACTTTGAAGGCAGGCAATACCAATGGCTGTGAAGATACCAAGGTAAAAGAGCTTACAGTATATCCCGAAGCCCAGCCATCATTTGTAGCAAGTCCGGCGATACAAGATTTTCCTAATTCGACGGTAACTTTTGAGAATACAAGCAATAAAGGCCACTGGGATTATCATTGGGATTTTGGTGATGGAGAATATTCTTCCGAAAAAGATCCTTTGACACATACTTATAAATCGCCGGGAAATTACAAGGTTACCCTTACCCTCTCCAATGAATACTGTTCAAAGGAATTTGTGGAAGGGGTGAAAATTGTTCCTCAACCGCCTTTGGCCAAATTCTCCGCAGATGTAACAAAAGGATGCCGGCCATTAACGGTAAACTTTAAAAATCTTACTGAAAATAGCGAAGGCGCAAATTATACCTGGGAGTTTGGGGATGGTTTTGGTATGTCGAATGCAGAAAATCCTCAATATACCTTTTATGAGCCGGGAAAATATACGGTAAAACTTACTGCGCTGAATTCTGAGGGTAAACAAAGTAACGAGACAAAAGAATATTTTATTGAAGTAAGTGACCTGCCGATTGCCGCTTTTCAATTCAACCGCAGCGTTATTCACATTCCTGAAGAGCAGGTGAATTTTGTCAATCTGTCTATGAATGCAGAATCTTATCTCTGGGATTTTGGTGACGGAAATACCTCTTATGAAAAAGATCCAAGCTATGTATATAGTGACACCGGTACTTATACTATCACTTTAATTGCTTTTGGAAAAGAAGGTTGTTCGGATACATCAACCGTTGAAAAGGCAATAAAAGCCACAACCAATGGAAGTGTGAAGGTGCCAAACGCATTTACCCCAAGCTTAAATGGTTCAAGTTCCAGAAATATTTCTTCCGAAGGGCTAAACGATATTTTCCTGCCGATAATTAACGGGATTGATTTTATTGAAATGAGGATCTATAACAGGTGGGGTGAAGTGATGTATTCCTATAAAGGCACAGATTGTCCGGGTTGGAATGGTTATTATAAAGGAAAACTTTGCAAACAGGATATCTACATCTATAACATCAAGGCCAGGCTAAGAAATGGTGAAACCATAGAACGAGTAGGCGATGTAATGCTTTTAAACTAAATTAAATGAAGATAATTTTTACTTTTTTATTTTTCTTGTCAATAATAACTTCCGCCGTTGCACAAGATGCGTCTTTCTCTCAGTTTTATTCTGCCCCTTTGTATTTGAACCCTGCGTATACAGGAACGACAAAGGGACAACGACTGATCAGCAATTACCGGAATCAATGGCCCTCGATTCCGGCTACATTTGTTACCTATGCGCTTTCCTACGACATCAACTTCAATGAATTAAACAGTGGATTTGGTTTCCTGGCGAGTACAGACAAAGCAGGAAGTATGGGACTGCGGTCCACCTCTTTTAGTTTGCTGCATTCTTACAGGGTTAGGATTAACCGCGACTGGGAAGCCAGGTCGGGTTTAAGTTTCGGCTACTCCAGAAGAAATGTGGACTACAGCCGGTTGATTTTTGCAGATCAATTAATGACTGCCGAGCCTGGACAAACCTCGGAGCCTTTTAATAACAATACTTTCGGACATTATTTTGACTTTTCCTCAGGCATATTGCTGCAAAGCAAACAATATTGGTTTGGATTTGCCGCCAATCATATCAATCAGCCCGATCAGTCGGTAACGGAAAACCCGGACAGGATGCCAATAAAATATGTTATCCATGGGGGCGGAAGGTTTGCAACTTATAATGGTGTCTTTAAGCGGGAAAGGATATTGAATGTGGCTCCCTCATTTTTATATAAAAAGCAGGGAAAGTTCGACCAGCTGGATTTTGGAATGCAATTTTTTTATGAGCCCTTTATGTCGGGGATCTGGTACAGAGGAATTCCGGTAATGCAAAAAGGCAACGACAACAGCAGCGCGGATGCGGTGACCGTTCTTTTAGGAATGAAACTGAAGGATTTCATTGTAGGCTACAGTTATGATTTAACAGTTTCAAAATTAGGCCCATCCACAGGCGGCGCACATGAAATAAGCATCAGCTATGAAATCGCCAGGAGGAAGTCCAACAAGCTCACCCGAAAAGACAAAATGATCCCATGCCCGGCATTTATGCGGTGAGTTTGTAAATGTTGAATGAGGTTCGTTTGGTTAAGAGGCACAAGAAGAATAAGGGCATTTTAGAATGTCGTTCCGATGAAGGAGGAATCTCTTTCTTGTTTAATTGATGAAATAGAGCGCGAACCGTCAAATAAAGCTATTTTCACCACCCCTAAATTCCCTCCCTGAAAAAAAGAGGGGACTTTTCTTTCCTTTTGTACTGCTACTTAAAGTAGGGATTCAGCTATGAAATCGCCAAACGGAAGTCCAACAAGCTCACCCGAAAAGATAAAATGATTCCTTGCCCGGCATTTATGCGGTGAGCATTTTGAAATGTTGAATGTTGAGTTTTGAATGTTAAATGAGGTTCATACAATCTTTTTTAAGTAGGGATGTCGTTCCGCCAGTTTGTAATGAAGTCCTGATCAATAAATAAATTAAAGGAATTTCACCTGCGTTAAGAGAAACAATCCTGAAGGGATTAAATGTTTCTAGAAAATAAATGATTTGGGGATGTACGCCCCTGAATGGGTCGAATGGATAAAACTCATAATCATCTATAAATATATGAATCCTTCGGATTGTAAAGATTAAAATACAGGAAAGCATATCAATCTTATCTCTGTCCCGGTAGAGGACTCTGATACATATGCCAGCAGAGCATTTGTATATCTTTTAGCAAAACAATATATTGTGAGCATAAGTGATATCGAAGCGAGAGTTGCGCCAATAAATAAGTTGCGCTCATTTAATACAGACAAAAATGATAACAATTACGACAAGAAGACATCCAATAAAATTTTATGCAGTTTTGACATTTGGCTTCCTATTTCTATGTGCATTGGGAACAATATTGCTTTTTGTAAGCATTGACATATTGCAAAAAGGACAACCAGCAATCAAGGAGTACTTTATGCCTGTTTTTTGTTTCGCTGTTTATTTTTTGGCATTCTCAATGGTGTACGTTTATTGGAAAAATTCTCCAAAAATTATAATTGATAAGTATACAATTAAGGTTGGTGAACGGACCTTTTATCTGAAAGACATTAAAGATATAATACTCACGGGAAAAATGACATTTCCCTACATTATAAAGTTTCCTATGGAAGGGACAGCCATACTATTTAATGATGGCAGTAAGAAAATTTTGTTTGATGATATGTATTCCAACAGCTGGCAAATTAAGTCGTTCCTCGAGCAAGTTGTAATAAATAAACAAGAATACAAACCGAGGTTGACAACTAAAGTAGAAGGAAATGCTATCCAATTTGAAACAGAGGATACATTTAAGGGAAATCAATTTACAAGTTTAAGAGGTATATCACTTTGGGGACTTGTAGGATTTTTTGCATTTATTTTATTTAGCAAGTGGAAATCACCGCCAATAGGACTGTTAATACTTTTCGGAGCAATTGGAACTTTCTGGTTCGTTCTGCATTCTTGGCTTATGCACTACTTTGAGTTGACAAAAGACTATTTAATTGTAAGAAACCACAATTTTATTTGGGTGACAAAAATCTATCCTTTATCTGACATTAAGGAAGTTGTCTATGAAACACAAGGAAAACAACCGAACTCTATGAGAGTAATAACTAAAGATTTTAAAAATAAACTTTATCCAGCAGGGACTTTAAGAGATAAAACTTGGCTTGACTTGAAGGATAAATTAGAAACAAAGGGAGTGGCTGTGAGAAATGAATGTATATTTTGAAAGGAAAACGAGGTATTACAGTTGTTTAATCAGAGCACTCTCCACAAAACTATTTTTGATGTTATAACTAGCGTTAAGAGAAATAATCCTGAAGGGATTAAATGTTTCTAGAAAATAAATGATTTGCGGATGTACGCCCCTGAATGGGTCGAATGGATAAAACTCATAATCATCTATAAATATATGAATCCTTCGGATTCGTAAAGATTAAGACACAGGAATCATTTTAATATTATCACAAAATATAGAGAGTTATTCATTCGGAAGCACAGTCTGAGGGAATACCTTCTCAAGTGGGCGATTTTTATATTTTTTAGCAAAATGATATATTAGAAACATAAGCGATATTGAGGTAATGGTTGCTTCATAAAAAGAATTGCGGCTCATTTAAAAGAAATGGATAGAGTAGAAATTTATACAAGCAAGAGGAAATCAATTTTACTATTGATTGCCTCAATCGCATTTGTTGCTTTAGGAATTTGGCTACTGTTGGAAGCAGACAATTTGAGCGGATGGAGAGCGAGAAGTCCGCTTTTTACTCGTGCAATAGGTGTTGCTTCAATTCTTTTCTTTGGATTTGGAATATTTGTAGGAATAAAAAGACTGATTAAGTCAGTGGGACACACCACCCAACTTAAATACAATCAAAATTGAAAAAGGGGGAAAAGTAATTCTAGACCAAAAGGAATATGTAGGAAAGGAAAAGCTAGCTGGCTTTTTGGCGTTTTTTGGAGGCATTTTAATAATTTGTTTGGCAATATTTCAAGATAAGAAATATTGGGAATCAACTCGGAGAAAAAATAAAGTAGTTAACAAAGTGCGGTATATTTCGCTAGCACCTCCACCTTGAAACAAAACAGATTTTTATTAATTTAGACAAGCAGGAAAGGCAACGACTATTTTATGCCGACCTCTTCTGTCCAAACCTTAGCGACAATAAAAAGACATTAACAACCCACAGACAACAATAAAAAAGGAACTATATGAGAAAAATAATTTCATTTATGCACATATCGCTTGACGGTTTTGTAGCAGGACCGAACGGAGAAATGGACTGGATTAAAGTTGATCAAGAACTTTTTGATTATGTAGGTAAGCGGATAAGCGAAGGCGACACTGCGTTGTATGGACGGGTAACTTATCAGATGATGGAAAATTACTGGCCTACCGCAGCAGACAAGCCGAACGCGACCAGGCACGATATTGAACATTCGAAGTGGTATAGCAAAGTTCACAAAGTTGTTTTATCAAAAACAATGAAAGACGCAGGCCGGACAGGTTTGACTAACACAAAAGTTATTAGCGATAACCTTTCCGACAGAATAAATGAAATAAAACAATCCAACAATGGCGGGAGTGAAGACATTTTACTTTTTGGCAGCCCGACGGCAACACATTCACTTATTCAACAGAATTTAATTGACGGCTACTGGCTATTTGTTAATCCAATTATTCTTGGGCGAGGTATTCCCTTATTTGCAGACATCAAAGACAAAATAAAACTAAAACTATTGCCTACTACCCGACAATTTACTTGCGGGGTAACTGAACTGAATTACATAGTGGAAAGACAATAACAATGAAAAATTAACACTAAATACAACATATGAAAACCTCCGACACACATAATCAGCGTATTGCAAAAATGATCTTTGGCTCGGTTTATCCGATGTATCTCGAAAAGGTGGAGAAAAAAGGCAGAACAAAAGAAGAACTGCATCAGGTCATAGAGTGGCTCACAGGTTTCAACAATAAAAAACTGGAGGAACTCATAAAAGAAAGAGTAACTTTTGAAACATTCTTTGAAAAAGCATCTCTGAATCCTAATGCGCACCTCATAACCGGAGTAATCTGTGGGTATCGTGTAGAGGAAATCGAAAATCCTTTGACGCAGAAGGCCCGGTATCTGGATAAGTTGGTGGATGAGTTGGCGAAGGGCAGAAAGTTGGAGAAGATATTGCGCAGCGCATAATTGTTTCCTACTGACACCTGACTTACCATTTTATTATCATGATTTATATAACGCAGCTCATTTACATCATTCCCGGAGAGGAAAAGACATTCCATGAATTTGAAGACGTGGCCATTCCGATCATAGCAAAGTACAATGGCAGGCTTTTGTTCAGGGTAAGACCCCACGACGATTCGTTCATCGAACATCACATCGACAAACCTTATGAAATTCATTTGGTAGAATTTGATTCGGTGCAGGATTTTGAAAACTTCAAAAAAGATGAAGAGCGAAAGAAGTTTTTACACCTGAAGGAACAATCCATAAAGGCGTCGATCATGGTGCAGGGAACAAAACTATGACAGTAACGGAACTGTTAGGTCAACCGGTTAGGCAACAGTCAAGGATTAACTAATAAATGGGAAGAGACGATAAAATAACCTTCGGCAAGTATACATGGCGGGTCCTCGACTTTAAAGACGGTAGTGCGCTGGTCATTACCGAAGATATAATAGAATTGCGTTGGTATCATGATGCGTTTGTTGACATCACCTGGGCAGACTGTGTTTTGAGAAAATACCTTAGCAATGAATTTTATAATAAATTCAGCCCGGACGAAAAGGAAAAAATCATTACGGTTACCTGTAGAAATTCGGACAACCCGTGGTTCAAAACAAAAGGGGGTATGGACACCACCGACAGCATATTTCTGCTAAGCCTTGAAGAGGTTTGCGCGTATTTCGGTGACAGCAAAGCAAAACTGCAGCATAAAGGCAGTCAAACATGGTTGATAGATGACGACAACAATGAGAAACGACAAGCAAAATACGGGAATGATTTACATTGGTGGCGGCTTCGTTCGCCCGGCTACTATGGACGAACCGCTGCGAGTATCAGCGGCAACGGAAATGTCTATGTCCGAGGTAACGGCGTCTATGGCAGACCCCGAGATGGTGGCGGTGTCCGTCCCGCTTTGTGGCTGAAGCTGGAAGGTTAAACTTTTAGGAAATACCATTTGTCTTAACAAAGTCTCTTGAAAAAGACTCTGCCGGCTAACTTAATCACGCCGATATTCCTTGATTTATTCTTAGTATCATGTATAAAGTAATTTGTACCCAAAAGCGGCTTTCTTTGTCCCAGCGGAGTCTCTTAAAAAGGACTCTGCGCCCTAACTTAGTTGCGCTTATATTCCATGACTTATTCTTAGCATCATTTATAAAGCCAATTTGTACCCAAAAACGCTTTCCTTTCCCTCCTTTTCAAGGAGGGATGTCGGCACGACAGGGTGGTTTGAATGAAGTCCTGATCAATAATAATACTTCGGTTAAGAGAAAGATAAAGGAAAGGCGCTTTTGAATATTATTCCTGGCGAAGGTTAGCCTTTCAGTAAAGCTATTTAAAACCACCCCTAAATCCCCTCCTTGAAAAAAGGAG
>DASPJL010000004.1:0-4182 GCA_035628645.1 Cytophagales bacterium
TGATCAATAATAATACTTCGGTTAAGAGAAAGATAAAGGAAAGGCGCTTTTGAATATTATTCCTGGCGAAGGTTAGCCTTTCAGTAAAGCTATTTAAAACCACCCCTAAATCCCCTCCTTGAAAAAAGGAGGGGACTTGGCAATCTGCGAGTTTACTGCTGTAGTTGTTCATATTATTGTGAAATGAACGGCTTTACAATAAACAATGACCGTTGGTTTATTGACCTTTTTTCTTTCGAAAATTATAGTTCAATAGGTTGGGACTGGTTGTCTGACTTTTATGACTCGACAGCAAATGACTTAACAATAACTGGATTTGAAGACATTCAAAAAGTTTTTCAAGACATTGCTTCCCTTCAGAGTTATATTATCACAAAAGATACCGGGCTATTCATTCAGAAGCGCAAGTCTGAAGGAAAGGCTTACTCAGCAAGCGGACTTGTACATCTTTAAACAGTCGCGTCGATAATAGATTATGTGAAGGAGACCTTCAAGCGCGGTTCGGTGAGAACGTGAGGGTGAAATTCTCTTGCGTGACTGGATTGTACGTCAGCTTACGAAAAAGACAATCGTTATGGCAAGTAAGTCAACCTGTTATATTGAAAATTAATTTATTTTCAACATGCAAGAATAGAGCTAGTAAATGTTCTATGAAACAAGGCTACCTAATTTAATAGATAGCCTTGTTTTTATCAATTTATATTTTTTAATACCCTGGGTTTTGAAATAGATTAGGATAGTTATCTAGGAAAAGTTGTGGTACCGGCAACAGGGCATGGTGCTGTGCAAACCCTTTCAACGATAAAACTTCCATTGCCTTTTGCCATCTCAGCAGATTGCTAAATCGGGCCCCTTCTTTGCCCATCGCCACTTTCCAGGTAGCATCTAATTCCTGGGAAGAATTTGTTACAGGCAACTCATTCCGGCCTCTGATGATATTCAGATTGTTTAAACCTGCTTCTGTACTTCCTAACATAAATTGAGCTTCTGCATTGATAAGGTAAACCTCTGTCAAACGTAATGCAGGGCAAAAAGACCTACCATAAAAGTAGCTTGAAAACGATGAAGATAAACTGAAAGAAAAGTCCCAGATGATTTCAGCGTTGTTTGATTGTGAAAAAACCTCGCTAGAACTCCCCATCAATTGATAGCTTCCGCTTTGTAGTACTTGATTGGAATACTCTGCTGCTTTCTGATAATCTTTTTTCCAAAGCGCTGCTTTGGCGATCAGTGCTTTTACTGCACCGCCACTTAGTTGATGACTTTTTTCAGAAGACCATGTCATAGGAAGATCGCTTGCAGCACCTTCCAAATCTCCAATTATATAATCGTAGACCTCAGCACTCGAACTCATTGAAACATTATTATCGAGTTCAAGACCTGTTTGTAAGGGAAGATCACCAAAATAAGTAAGCAGTTGAAGATAAATATAAGCACGCATTCCCTTTGCCTGAGCCATTACTTCAGCTTTTTCCACAAAATCCAGCTGAGGGACATCACGGATTAGTTTGTTAAGTTGCCCGATGTTTTTATAGCCATTTAGCCATAATGCAGTAAATGTGGCGTTAGTAGCATTGAAACTGAAATTATCTATATCACACCAGGCGTTCATATTTGCACAGTCTGCATCATCACTTAAGATACCATCTACCATCACCAGGCTTTTTTGCCAACTGTTAAGTTTTTGATAGCTGTCATTTAATAATTGTAATGCAATTTCCCCACTTTGAATGGGACCCATTGCCTGATTATCGTTATATCCTATTGCTATTTCTACAAGGACGGTTTCGCTGTTAATCGTTTCCACTTCTTTAGTAGGTACGGCTACTTTATCAGAATTGTCAATCTTGCCGTCCCCATTCATATCTTTCCAACGAAAATTTCCAGGCATACCATCAGATTGCAAAGCATGGGAAGAAACTTCTTCCTGGCTTTGAAATAAACCATCCGGATTCATCCCAGTATATACACCATTCTCTGTCTGTGCTGACTTATAGAAAATATTACTCAATCCATCTTTTTTGGCTTCGATATAATATACCTTCTCTGGCTCAAGTTCTGTGAAAATAACTTTACCATCGGCGTCGGTAACTTTAGTATGTGCTACAATGCCTTGAGCATAATCTTCTTTGGAATTGTAAAGCGATACGGTAACACCGGCTTCCTTTTCACCTTTTGGTTTTTCTGGTGTCCATTTGGTACTATTCCATATAATCACGTCAATAACACCGGAATTTCCCTGTTCGCCTTCCATGTCGAAAAGCTCTGATACAGTATGAACCACGTGTTTTTGTCCAGTTGCCACATCTTTCCCGGAAATTAAAACACCGTTTACCTTAATCTCCGATCCATTTACCTCTACATTCAGTTGTTTTCCACTTAAAGTAGTGAGCGTTGCGCCATTGGCCAAATCCATTGTTTTTATTATTCCTTTGACAATGTGATTTTTTAATATTTCCGGAGTCAGTGTTATACTGTCAGTTTCAGATATTCTTGCATTTTCAGGAAAAACAAAACCAACCTGGAGCGCATCATCTAATGGAGCAAAAATGGTAATGCCTTCTTCAATATCCTGAGAACTCAATTCAAGACTTTCAAAAGCTCCGATAAATGAGTTTAAATTGGCTTGTCCAGCAAGGCTTTCTCCGACTTGTTTTACCACAACTTCCGGATCATTTGTAGAATCTTGTGTTTGCAAATCATCATCTTTGCAGGCTAATGTGCAGAATAATAAAACAACAGCCAACAAGAAATTATAAGTGTTTTTCATTGTTTATGTTTAGGTGGGCTGCAATTTATATTCCTTTGATCCGAGGCGGAGAAAGCATTCTTTTTACTTATTACATTTGTAATAATCCTGATGCCTTTAACACAATCTGATTAAACTCATCCCAAAAGTTCAATGGCAACAACCTATACATGAATTATTTTCATAAATTCTCACACGGACACATGTGTTATGTTCGGAATCAGTTGAATGCACGACTATTAAAATGGGTGAATGGGAGAAAGGACTGTATAAATACGCTTCCATAAAATGGTTAAAGCAGAAGTATAAAACCAATCCAAGTCTATTTTCTCATTGGCAATTGCTACACCCATAGGTATTTATTACCTTGTGATTTGTAAACAAGAAGAGTCTCCGTTGAAAGCGCGACAGACGGAGTGGAGACCTTCAAGCACGGTTCTTTGAGAACATGAGGGTGAAATTCCCTTGCGTGACTCGATTGTACATAACATACGAGAATGCGAAAAAGACAATCGTTATGGCAAGCGAGTCAACCTGTTATATTGAAACCTAATTTATTTTGTAACAGTCAAGGATTAACTAATAAATGGGAAGAGACGATAAAATAACCTTCGGCAAGTATACGTGGCAGGTCCTAGACTTTAAGGACGAAAGTGCGCTGATCATTACTGAAGATATAATAGAATTGCGTTGGTATCATGATGCGTTTATTGACATCACCTGGGCAGACTGTCTTTTGAGAAAATACCTTAACAATGAATTTTATAACAAATTCAGCCAGGACGAAAAATCAAAAATCATTGCGGTTACAAGTAGAAATTCCGACAACCAGAGGTTCAAAACAAAAGGGGGTATAGATACCACCGACAGCATATTTCTGCTAAGCCTTGAAGAGGTTTGTGCGTATTTCGGTGACAGCAAAACAAAATTGCAGCATAAAGGCAGTCAGACATGGTTGATAGATGACGAAAACAACGGAAAACGACAAGCAAAATATGGTAATGATTTACACTGGTGGCGGCTTCGTTCGCCCGGCTATTATGGACGAACCGCTGCGAGTATCAGCGGCAACGGAAATGTCTACGTCCGTGGCAACGGTGTTTATGGAAGGCCCAGAGATGGTGGCGGTGTTCGTCCCGCTTTGTGGCTGAAGTTGGAAGGTTAAACTTTTTTCCTTAATCGCACTGATATTTTTTGATTTATGTTCAGTTATCTCCAAAGCCAATTTTGTACCCAAAAACGCTTCCTTTCCCTCCTTTTCAAGGAGGGATGTGGCACGACAGGGTGGTTTTAATGAAGTCCTGATCAATAATAATACTTCGGTTAAGAGAAAGATAAAGGAAAGGCGCTTTTGAATATTATTCCTGGCGAAGGTTAGCCTTTCAGTAAAGCTATTTAAAACCACCCCTAAATCCCCTCCTTGAAAAAAGGAG
>DASPJL010000005.1:0-56956 GCA_035628645.1 Cytophagales bacterium
CTCTTTCCTTTAATCCTGAAAGTGTTCCTTTTGTACCATCCCCCCAGATTGTAAAGTACAACAATGGCAAGCAATGCAATCAAAGAAAACCAAACCACATTGTGCTGACCGAACCGCGCAACAATAAG
The DNA here is from genome assembly GCA_035628645.1 of Cytophagales bacterium. Taxonomy (GTDB): domain Bacteria; phylum Bacteroidota; class Bacteroidia; order Cytophagales; family Cyclobacteriaceae; genus DASPJL01. Next base: position 129 of record DASPJL010000005.1, read on the forward strand.
GGCAGCCAATAACGGCCCGATCGAACTTCCTGCATTACCGCCCACCTGGAAAAGGGATTGAGCCATTCCCCGCCTTCCTCCAGAAGCCATGTGTGCCAGTCGGGAAGCTTCCGGATGAAATATGGCAGAACCCACGCCTACTAATCCTACCGACAACAGCAACAAAGGAAAAGTATTTACAAAAGCCAGCAACACAAGCCCTATCAATGTAAAACTCATTCCAATAGGAAGGGAATAAGGCTGAGGCTTTTTATCGGTAAATATGCCTACAACAGGCTGAAGTATGGAAGCAGAAAGTTGGAAAGTCAACGTAATAAGCCCTATCTGAGTAAAATTAAGACTCAAAGAATCCTTAATAATAGGATAGATAGCAGGAATAAGGGACTGGATTGTGTCATTAAGCAAGTGTGAAAAACTAATGGCAAAAAGTATTGGAAACACGGTCTGTTCAGCTGCCTTTTTGGAAGAAACCTCTTCCATTATCCCTGTCTGCATATTTTTCAAATTGTGGTAGTGCAAAAGTAGGAATTGCTCATAAACTTTTATTAAAAGAATAGGTATTGACGATCTTGTTTTTCTTTTAACTATTATAAAAAAAGGCTTAATTGCATCACTTTTTAGAACATCTATGAAACTTTCCAATTCTCCTCTTATCCTATTGATTACTTTACTGGTATATGCGTTACATTTTTTTCCAGCTCAGGCACAACACTCCGATACTTTGATTGCCCTGGTAGAAAGTCCCACCAATGGAATCCTCTATTATATTGATCAGAAGGGAAATATTATTATAAATAAAGAAAAGGGGAATGCTCATGATTTTTCTGATGACTTGCTAAGAAAAGATGTTGGCGGATACGGCTTTGTAAACTGGAAGAATGAATGGGTAATTGAGCCTACCTATTTCGCTGCCGAAAATTTTTCCGACGGTCTTTCCAGGGTCAGAAACTTTGGTAATGAATGGGGATATATCGATAAAAAAGGAAAGCTTGTCATCCCAATGCAATTTGCAGCAGCCTGGGATTTCGAGAATGGCATGGCCGGAGTAAGAATCAATGGTTTATGGGGGTTTATTGACACCACCGGCAACGTAGTAATCAAAGCTCAATATAAGAACATCAATCCTTTTAAAAATGGGTATGCTGCGGTAAAAATGACGAATGACCAATGGAGTCAAATCAATAAAAAAGGACAAATCATTACCACCACTCAGCCTCAATACACCTATATGGCTGCATGTGCCGACAATAGAATAAGGGTGCGACTTACTACAAAGGAAGGTAGGAATTGGTGGGGATACAGAGATACCTTAGGAATTTCAGCCATAATGGTTAAATATATTCAGGCTGAAGATTTTTCAGAGGGGCTGGCACGGGTAAGAGAGTCTAAGGATTGGGGCTACATCGATGTGAACGGGAATTATATTATTAAACCTCAATTTGACTTTTGCAGCGATTTTAAAGATGGAATGGCACGGGTAATGATAAAAGACAAGTGGGGAATTATAAATAAAAAAGGAGAATGGCTCGTACAACCACGATTTGAAATGATCAGGGAAATAGTAGAAGGTATTGCTGCTGCCTCAGACGGGAACAATTGGGGATATATTGACACCAAAGGAAACTGGATTATTCAGCCTTATTATAAAATGGCCAAGGATTTTGTAAGGGTTAAAATCAATTAATTATCCGTTAAGTTTTACTCAAAAGTTATTTAATTAAAAGATTTTGGGCGGCCGGGCGGGCTATCCGTTCCAAGTCCTCGCCCTTACACACAAACCTTTACCCTAGCTGCGGGCTTTCCACTTCTATCCCTGCCGCTGCAACTTGCAGCTTATCCGCTACAGCTCGAATAACCAAAGTTTATAAGCCTTATCTTTACCCTTTTTCCGGATTTTTAATAAACTCTAATAACCACCCCACCAAAGCGCCGTATAGAATTTTAAAAAAGCTATATGGAAACCAACACAAATTATCTTAATGAATTAACCAATAGGTTAAAGAATAACATGCCATCTGCGGAGACCATTGAGCATTTGGTGAAAGAGAACAAGCAAATTTTGTCGGCAGCAGGTGGGGCATTTCTGACAGTAGTAGGACTGAAATTCATTTCTAAGACGGTCGGATTTCTGGCTTTTGTTGGTGGGGCGGCTTTGCTTTACAGGGCCGTTAACTCAAATGCAGATGTTAAAGAATTCCTTGACAAAGTTTCTTCCTCTGAAGACGCTAAAGAAAAGGAAAATAAAAATGTGTCACCGAAGGTATTTGCCGGCCCGGTTGATTTATAACTTAGACTATACTTTTACCATAGAGATTAAGAGAAAACACAGAGTAACACGGAGATTCCTCCGTGTTTCCTCTATTTCTCCGTGATTATTTTTTCTAAGTTAAATCAGAAGTTCCACCAAATTGCATTTGGATATTCTGACCCTATAACTACCGGTTCACCAATCAGCGGTGTTGTTACCTTAAGATTACTCTCCCTTGCCTTTTTCACCACACGGTCAATCGGTTCTTTCCATTCATGGTAGGCCAGGGCGAACTTTCCCCAATGAACGGGCAAAAGAACTTTGGCATTCAGGTCTTCCGCAGCTTTCACCGTTTCTTCGGGAGTCATGTGGATATAGGGCCAGTCTTTCCCATATTGACCTGCTTCAAGCATTACAATATCAAATGGCCCGAATTTTTCACCAATAGTCTTAAAAGTGTCATCATATCCTGAATCTCCACCAATGAAAATGGTCTTCTCATGAATTTTTAAAACATAGGAAGTCCAAAGCGTTTTTCCTCTCATAAATCCCCTTCCTGAAAAATGTCTTGCAGGAGTAGCAGTAATTTCAATATCCTCCTCTATTTTCTCCTTGTCCCACCAATCAAATTCCACAATATTCTCAACTTCAATTCCCCAATGTTCAAGATGTGCGCCTACACCCAGTGGTGCATAAAATTTCTTTGCTTTGCCTATAAGCTGCTTTATCGTTTTGTAATCCAGGTGGTCATAATGGTCATGAGTGATTATTACCAGATCTATCGGGGGTAAATCATCTACATTATAGACATCAGATCCCGGAAAAGACTTGCCGAAGAAATTAACTGGGGAAGCATTTCCACTAAAGACCGGATCAACAAGAATGTTTTTATTCCGGCTTTTTATCAGGTAAGAAGAATGGCCAAACCAGACAATTGCAAGGCTATCTTTTTGCAATAATTTCAGATCTGTTTTTATAGAAGGAAGAATTTTCGGAGGGACGGTGTGCTTTGGTTTGTTAAAAAACTTCCACATCATTTTAGTAAATGAAGCGTCTTTTAGCATAACCTCTGTAGCCGTAAGGTTTTGAAAAGTACCATCTTTATAGTTTACAGAATTTTTAATTCGCTCCAATCTGTTTCCTGAAGGGTTCTTTCCAAACGTTTTCTGTTGCATAAATAAAAATATTCCGGTTGACAAAACAACCAATGTTATAAGAAAAAAGACTACGGTTTTTTTAAAAATATTCAATTGTAAATCGTTTTATGGTAAATGGTCAGAGAACACTTCAACAGCGTGAAGTAATTCCTAAAACTTTAACAAGGACGGCAAAGGTTATCATTTTATTTTAATTTTAACTTAAACATTACTTTTTTGAATTTCTATCCCGTATTCCGACCAAAAAACTATATTTTCGCCTGTTCAATCAAATAAACATTATGAACTTATTAGAAAATTCAAGAGAGTGTTACTTAAACCGAAAAAAGGGGCATAAACCTTTTAAGATTGCGACCTTATTACTGATCCTTTCTTTAACCCTTCTTTTCTTCGAAGGAAAATCGCAGGGGTTTTTAAAGGCAGAGGGTAAATATATAGTTAACGAAAAAGGAGAAAAAGTTCTTCTGAGAGGCATGGGACTTGGTGGCTGGATGTTGCAGGAGGGATACATGCTTCGATTTCCAAATGAAGGACAACAACACCGCATAAAGGCCAGAATTGAAGAAGTGATCGGAAGGGAAAAAACACAGGAATTTTACGATGCATGGCTGGAAAATCACACACGTAAAATAGATATTGACTCCATGAAAAGTTGGGGATTTAATTCGGTCCGTCTTGCCATGCATTATAACCTTTACACCTTACCTATTGAGGAGGAACCTGTAAAAGGCGAAAATACCTGGCTGGAAAAAGGCTTTGCCATGACTGACAGTTTATTAAGTTGGTGTAAAGCCAACAATATGTACCTGATTTTAGACCTTCATGCGGCACCTGGCGGGCAGGGAAATGATTTTAATATTTCCGACAGAGATCCTAACAAACCATCACTTTGGGACAGCGAAGAGAACCAGAATAAAATGATCGCCTTGTGGACAAAACTTGCGGAGCGGTATGTCGATGAACCATGGATTGCTGCTTATGACTTGATCAATGAACCCAACTGGGGTTTTGTAGACCCTAACGATAAACATGGACTTAATGAACCTAAAAACGAACCACTGAAAAAGCTTTTGGTAGCTTGTACCGAGGCAATCCGTAAGATTGACAAAAAGCATATCATCATCATTGAAGGAAATGGATGGGGAAATAATTACAACGGGATGCTGCCGACATGGGACGACAATATGGTATTGAGTTTCCACAAATACTGGAACCACAACAATCAGGGAGCAATCCAGAATTTCCTTGACAAGAGGGAAAAATACAACGTTCCGATCTGGCTGGGAGAAACAGGGGAAAACTCGAACGTATGGTTTACGGAAGCCATTAGTCTAATGGAGAAAAACGAAATAGGATGGGCATGGTGGCCACTTAAAAAATTAGGATTCAATAATCCTTTGGAAATCAACTTGCCTGAGGGTTATCAGGAATTACTGAATTACTGGAAAGGTGAAGGTCCAAAACCTTCAAGTGATGCGGCGTACAAAACCATGATGCAACTTGCAGAAAACACGAAACTGGAGAATTGCTTTTATCACAAAGAGGTAATTGATGCCATGTTCAGGCAGATCAATTCAGACAAAGCGATTCCATTTAAAAATCATACGGTAAATGACAAAATCTACGCAGTGGATTTTGATCTTGGAAAACATGGGGTGGCTTATAATGATAAGGACACCGCTGATTATCACATTTCTATGGGCGGCGATTGGGTAGCATGGAACAAAGGCAGGGTATACAGAAATGATGGTGTGGACATCCAGCTTTGTAATGATTCGGAAACCAACGGATATGCCGTAGCGGCTGAGTCTGGTGAGTGGCTGCAATATTCTATTAACGTACCAAAAAATGGAACCTATAATTTAAAGATCCGAAGCGCTTCCGCCGATGACAATGGAAAAATCACACTTATCACTGATGGCAATGAACTTGTAAAGGACTTTCCGTTGTCGAATACCGGAAGTAACAATACCTGGAAAACACAGGAAGTGAAAGGCGTTCGTCTAAAGAAAGGGTTAAACCTTGTAAAGGTTCAATTTACTGGAAATCCTTCCATAAATTATTTGCAGTTTTCGGCTAAGTAAAACTGAGTTGGAAATGGGGAAATGGAAGCGGGAAGTTTAATTGATACATTACCAAAAACTAGAAAGCCATCTCTGATTCATCTCAGAAATGGCTTTCTAGTTTAATTAGCTTATGAAATTTTAATAAACTGAAGCCAAAGAGTAAACTTTGACGGATTGCCCTTCGTCCAATACAGTATTAAATAATTCAATCGAGATTTTATCTCCCATTTGATAATGACTTTTGATCCATGGCTGAAGGTCTTTTGATTTCAGTTCTTTTATATCATTGAATTTTAAAGAATCCAACTTTACCTGATCCCTTATTATTGAAACTTCTGCCGATAGAGGCTTCGAGTGATTCTTTATAATATCAATACCTGTCCTTACCTGTATATTAAAAATACCCTTGGAATTAACAGCCACTCCCATAATGGGCATTATAGGGGTACCATTTTGTAATATTCTAAAGTCATTTCCGGTTGCTTTTACACTCTCTTTTGACTTGTGGTCTGTGGCAAAGGAAATAGAACTGCTGAAGTTAAAATACATTAAAGTCAATAACCCTATAACTATTGAACCCAGGAAACCATAGGACACAAGTATTTGAGAGGAACTATTTTTAACATTAACTCTATTTTTTAGTTTCATAATGGTAAGCTTTTAATTTATAATGCTTGTAACTCAATTCATATCAGACTTATCAGGTTGTGGTTTCCTTTTAAATCCCCAACTTAAAAACCAGCTTCTTCTTTTCCAATGGACAATTGTAAAGTTTTCAAACGTAAGACGCTGATAATGAGCAAAAAAAATAACATTGCGTATGTAATAAGCTCATAATTGTTACAAAAAAACATTGTTTGAGTATCAATGAATTTCCCGGCACATTTTCTCGTAAATGGAATATTATTCAAAAGAGGGAAACTTTTATCTTTCTTTTATTATTGAGAAACTGACCTCCCCTATAGCTATTGCCTGTGCTTCAGTAGTTGGACTGACGGGTGTAATCAAATTTTGTCTGAAACTATCCTTGGTTTATGCAGATATGGACAGCTTACTGAAAAAGTGGTTCCCTATAAAAACCAACCTGTCACTACCGGAAGACTTAGCTCTCTTCATTATAGATAATTAGTTGATTTTATTTTTTTCTAATGGATCTTAATCTTGTCACCAAGGAACTTTGGTTGTTGTCCAAATAAGTAGTCTATAAATACTTTTACACGTGCGAGTTTTTCACGTACCTGTACCTTTAAACCGAACGATCTGCTCACGTCTTTGGCGTTATATCCTATAGCTGTAATGCCTTCTTGTGATGCAATATAGATCGCCCTTTTGTTATGAAAAGGTTGGGAAACAATCGTTACTGAATCCTGACCAAATATTTCCTTCAATCGAATGATTGAATCAAAGGTTCTAAATCCTGCATAATCAAGGTAAATGTTCGACGAATCAATCTCTGATAATACTAAATCTGCCCTCATTTGATCAGGCTCATTATAATTTTTGGTGCTATTGTCGCCGCTAATTACAATATACCTGACCTTCCCTGAATTATACAACCGAACAGCAGCTTCAATCCTGTTTTTGTAATATGGATTTATACTTCCGTTTTTTAGATATTTTGATGTACCCAGCAACAGCGCCACTTTATTGAAAGGTATTGTTTTTGTATCGTCGTATAAATTCCCTTTAGCCCTGTCCTCTATTTCTGCATTACAGGTGTAAATAACAATTGCAACTGAAAGGATCAATAATATCCCAACAACCGAAAGAAACTTCGTGTTAAATATTTTCATCAAAAGAGATTAGGATTCCAACAGAAATAAATTAAGCCAATATAAGGAAGTTTTATATCCGATCACAAACACTCAATTAAATATAGCTTTAAGAAAGTCCTAAAAAAAGCAGATAACAAGTGGGTTATTTTATTGAATCCAAAAAACCATGTCCAGAGTATCATTTCCTTTTTCTATAATTAATCTTTATTTTAATTGACTGAAAATGCACAAACTATGAGAAAAGCTATTTTACTGGCACTAACTGTCTTAGTTCTTAATTCCTGCGATAAAAACGAAAATATGAATGCTGAAAAGATTGAAGGCGAAGCTGTCAATATAGATTTTAAAGATTTCGAACTTACCCGGTCTTTTTTTGATGCTGAAAAAATGTATAATGCAGACAGCAATTGGCTTATACTTAATTCAGGAGAAAAAACAGATTACTTCAATGAACCTGACGGCAAAACTAAATATGCCAATGGCCAATTACTTTTGAAAGAAATAGACAATACCCAACCATTTACCTTCAGTATAAAGGTAGAGCCCGCACATCAGGACGTTTATGATGCCGGAACATTGTTTATTTATGAAGACAATGATCATTGGCAAAAATTTGCTTTTGAAGTAGACGAACAAAAAAACAAACGCATTGTTACCGTCAGGACCATAGAGACTTCTGACGACAACAATCACGAAATAATAAACCAGCCTTATGTTTACATGAAAATTTCCTCGGATTCTGAGAAAATCGGCTTTTATTACTCTCTGGACAATATCACCTGGTCTCTGGTGCGTCTTTATGCCAATGATTTTAAGGATACCGTGCTCTTAGGAATTGGTTCACAATCACCTATAGGAAAAGGTATAAAGGTAAAATTTACAGATCCCGTCTTTACCCTTAATCCAATTACTAATTTTAGAGCAGGAATTTAAAGTTTTTACTTAATAAGCAGTTGCTTTCACCCATTTATCAACCAAAAGCTTAAGATCATTATTCCTGGAAGTGATTTCACTCATATCCTGAAAGGTGACCACTCCCCTATCTTTAGCCAGCCATTTCAAAAGTCCGGTAGGATCATCAAATAAAAAATCTTTCGTGTCAGTTCTGACTTTTGCGCCTCTATGAAAAACAAGCTGAATGTTTTTTGGAGGGTTTAATCTAAAAGTCACTCGGTCGTCACCATTAATACAGAAACTCGGACCATTCCATTTTATTTGTTCCGTGATCTGGTCATTGGCGCTTAGAATGATTTTTCTTACAGTTTCAATTTCTGATTTAAAAGGATGATTCAGGTTTTCCATAAAATCATCAACAGATATGTTATTATTTTTTTTCACAGGGGAAAGATTTGAGGGTGAAAAGATATGCTTTTATCCTTTTGGCATCTTATTCATATCCATATACAACACATTCCATAAATGGCCATCCAGATCAGCAAAGACACAACCATACATCCATCCGGTCATATCGCTTGGTTTGTGATTACTTGTGCCACCGGCAGCAACCGCTTTCTTAGCCATCTCGTCTACTTCTACTTTGCTTTCTGCGTCAATGGAAAGCAATACTTCCGTTCCTTGCTTTGCAACTTCATTGTTTGTAAAACTTTTAAAAGTAGGTTCATCAAAAAGCATTACAACAACGTTTTTTTGTCCTATGAGCAAAGAAGCGGAATTGTCGCTATTGCCATATTGAGTGTTAAATGAAAATCCCAGCCTACTGAAAAATGCTTTTGATCTGGCAACATCTTTCACCGGTAAATTAATCCAAATTTCCTTTGTCATATCTTTATAGTTTAGAAATATAATGGGTCAAAAATAATGTATCTGTCCAAGCTTAATTGGGTGTAAAAACGGCAAGTTAAGGGGTGGATTATGACATTGTTTACATGTTTGTGGCATTTAAAAATATATTTAAACTGTATGGAGTCGCATGCAAACCTTCCATAGTAAAACTGTGAATATTAAAATAATTGATATAACTTTGCAGCCTTTATGAATAAAATAATCTTCAGATCAACTCCTACTCCCCCCTGATCAGGCTTTTGGCCTTGCTTCATTAACATTTTCAAAATTTTATTAATAAAATCCTTTGTCGAATTCACAAAAGAGAGAAGTCTGCTTATAAGTCATTTATCCTGACCCAGTAAAAAAAACATCATTTAGTAACAAGTACAATCAATGACCAAATACTTTAACTTATTCGACTTTTCACAGAAAGTTGATTTCAAAACAGAAATTCTTTCCGGCTTAACTGTTGCACTTGCTTTAATACCAGAAGCTGTTGCTTTTTCTTTAATTGCAGGATTATCCCCTCTTACTGGCTTATATGCAGCATTTTCTATGGGACTGATTACCTCTATATTGGGAGGAAGGCCAGGAATGATTTCCGGTGCGACCGGGGCAGTTGCGGTAGTCCTTGTTTCTTTAGCTATTTCCCATGGCGTGGAATATGTTTTTGCCACAGTCGTACTTGCCGGGATTATTCAAATCCTTGCGGGGGTGTTACGATTGGGTAAATTTATACGTCTCGTTCCCCATCCTGTAATGTTTGGCTTTGTAAACGGGTTGGCCATCATTATCTTTCTCTCCCAGCTGGATCAGTTCAAAGTTCCGGGTAGCGCGGGCGAATTAACCTGGATGACAGGCGCATCCTTATATTTAATGATAGGCCTTGTCTTACTGACTATGCTAATTATTTGGGGATTACCAAAATTAACTAAAGTGGTTCCCTCTTCACTGGTTGCCATTCTTGTAGTTGCAGCCATTGTAATCGGATTTAATATTGATACAAAAACGGTGGGCGACATAGCATCTATTCAAGGCGGATTTCCTCCTTTCCATATTCCTGTTGTTTCTTTTACACTTGAAACGTTCCAGGTCATTTTACCTTATGCAGTAATTATGGCAGGTGTCGGATTAATAGAAAGCCTGCTTACCTTAAATTTAATTGATGAAATTACTGAGACCCGCGGCAGGGGTAATAAAGAATGTGTGGCACAAGGAACAGCTAATTTTGTTACTGGTTTCTTTTCGGGTATGGGAGGATGTGCTATGATAGGACAAAGTCTAATTAATATTTCATCAGGTGCCAGGGCTAGATTATCAGGAATTGTTGCCGCTGTGATGCTGCTGGTTTTTATCATGGTTGGTGCAGGCTTAATAGAACAATTACCCATGGCTGCTCTTACGGGCGTGATGATTATGGTTTCCATCGGTACTTTTGAATGGGCAAGCTTTAAAATGATTGGCCGGATGCCGATGCATGATGTTTTTGTAGGTATTCTTGTGGCAGCCATTACAGTATTGTTGCACAACCTTGCTTTAGCAGTATTTATTGGCGTTGTTATTTCAGCCCTTGTTTTTGCCTGGGAAAACGCCAAACGAATAAGAGCAAAGAAATATATTGATGATAAAGGGGTAAAACATTATGAATTAATGGGCCCGCTTTTCTTCGGCTCCATTACCACCTTTAATGAAAAATTTGACGTACTCAATGACCCACAGGAGGTAATAATTGACTTTTCGGAGTGCAGAGTTACAGATATGTCAGCTATCGAAGCGTTAAATAAAATAACAGAACGATATCAAAAAGTGGGCAAAAAGCTTCATCTAAAGCATTTAAGCCCTGATTGCAGAAAATTACTTCATAATGCGAATGAAGTAATTGATGTAAATATTTTAGAAGATCCAACTTATAAATTACCGGTTGAAAAAGTTTAACCAGCTAATTTTGAAGTTATAGCCGGCTTAAAAAATTGCTACTACTTAGGTGGAAAAGATTCATTACAGAGAGGTTAGCCAACTATTTTTGAGTTTCACGAATCCAAAGGAATCATATATAAATCCTTTTATCATCCCCTTTGGGTTCGTATATACATTTTGAATCCTTTCACAATTAACCTTCTGATAATATCAACACCTTTAAGCTCAGCAGAAGAAAATAATCTATTTCTTCATTAACCGACCCCTTTCTACCACTCATCCCTTTTTTTCCTAAGTTAAAAACATTTTCTCTAAAGTACCTTGCATCGCATAGTACCTGTTTATATATTTGTACCAAGATCAAAAACTCAAAACTTAAAAACCAAATGGCGCTAAGGTCATTAACTCAAAATAAAATAGGAAGACATTTTAAACGATGAAAAATGGATTTAGAAAATACACAGGTGCAAATGAGGAAGGGTATCCTCGAATTCTGCATACTGCATATTATTTCACGAGGTGAAGTATATGCGTCTGATATGTTAACAGAACTGACTTCGGCAAAAATCATAGTTGTGGAAGGCACCCTTTACCCTCTCCTTACCAGATTAAGAAAATCAGGTTTGGTAGATTATAAATGGGTAGAATCACTTTCTGGTCCTCCGAGAAAATACTATACACTTACCCCGGAAGGCAAGCTTTTTCTTGACAATCTCCAAAATACATGGGATGAACTGGTAGAATCAACTAATAAAATAACTTTAAAAAACGACAATTAAAACTCTTGAAAACAACTAAAATACTACGCTCATGAAAAAGAACATTAGTATAAATATTAGCGGCGTGATCTTCCACATTGAGGAGGATGGCTACGATCAGTTAAAAAACTACCTGGATTCAATAAGTATATATTTTTCCTCTTTTGAAGATAACAAGGAAATCATTGCGGATATAGAAAACCGTATCGCAGAAATTTTTTACTCCAAACTAAATGAAACCAAACAGGTAATCACCTCAGAAGACGTAGTTGCGCTTATCGCTACTATGGGAACCATCTCCGACTTCCAGGCCATTGAAGAAGAGGAGGACAAAGCAACAGACTCCTCTTATCGTCAGTCTTCTGGTGCACACGCTGCTTCAGATGCTTCTTCCCAAACTCATGCCGGATCCAAGAGATTATACAGAGACACTAAAAGAAAACTCCTCGGAGGTGTAGCTGCTGGTATCGCCAATTATCTCATGATCGATCCTTTATGGATAAGGTTATTAATTGTGGCTTTATTTTTCGGCATCTTCTTCGTACCGGAAATGTCTGGTTTCACAGCCATCGCCTATTTTATACTGTGGATTGTTTTGCCTGAAAGAGAAATCCTGGAAGAAAATGAAAAGGTTAAGAAACTATTCAGAAACCCTGAAGAAAGGGTAATAGGAGGTGTTTGTAGCGGAATAGCCGCTTATTTTGGCGCAGATGTAATCCTGATCAGGTTGCTTTTTGTAATAGGGATTTTCCTTGGAGGATCTACCATTGTCTTATACCTTATCCTTTGGATCATCACTCCGGAGGCCCGGACCCTTACGGAACGAATGAAGATGCAGGGCGAACCTGTTACGCTGTCCAACATTGAGCAAAATATAAAAAAAAACCTAAACGTTAAGGAAGACGAGGATGAAAATGTCCTGACTAAAATTCTGCTCTTTCCATTCCGGGTAATTGCAGTAGTTTTTACTGCCATAGGTAAAATGTTAGGACCTTTATTGATCTTCATAGGTCAATTTGTAAGGATCCTGGTAGGTATTCTATTAATCTTTTTTCCGGTTATTTTATTGATTGCTTTCCTAGGTATTGCCGGTAGTGCATTTGGATGGATCGCCGGATTTGGCTTTATGGACCAAAACCTATTTCCTTTTGAAGTATTGATCAATGGACTTCCAAAATATGCGGTCGTTGCTGTCACGCTGGTAGCGATTATACCACTGATCGCCCTCGTAATAATAGGCGCTTCATTGCTGGCCAAAAGAAGACTTTTTCACCCTGCCATGAATTGGAGCCTTGGAGGATTAATGATCCTGGCTGTACTAATTGCTGCATTTGCAATCCCCGCTTATCTAAATGACTTTAAAAGAGAAGGAAAGTACGAAGAGGAGAAGATTTATACTATTCCGGCAAAAACGCTCATTCTAAAGGCTAACCCCAATAACGATGTAGAATACAACAAGGTAGATGTTATTCTTCGCGGACATGATGGAGAGGGCGTGAAGGTGGTTGAGAAATTCAGGGCAAGAGGATCTTCTAGAAAAGATGCTGCACAAAACGCCCAAATGATCTCCTACCGGTATACTCAGGAAGACTCCACTTTCACATTTGACTGGAACTTTCAATTTGAGGAAGAAGCGGCTTTCAAAGGCCAAAGCCTGGACATCTTTGTTTATATTCCTTATGGAAAAGAATTCATAATTGGGGAAGATCTTGGAGAAGTACTCCGGTCACATAATTACTTTGGAATTCATGAGGTAGAAGGAAATAAATGGGTAGCCGAAAGAGAAGGTATGAAATGTCTTACCTGCCCGGAAGGTGACGACGATTTCAACTTTTATAGAGATGATGAGTTCGACTTTCATAGTGACGACAACTTTAATTTTCATTTTGATAGCGATGAATATAAATCAATAGACAAAGACGACAATAACGTTATCCAGGCAGAAGATTACCACTCCAGTCATGGCGTTGAGACAGAAAACACTTCAGACATCGGAGGTGGACAAAACCTTGGATATATAAATTCCGACGACTGGATCTCTTATAGAATTGATGTACCAGCAACCTCGACATATCTCATACGATACCGGGTGTCCAGCCAGGATGGCGAAGGCAGGATCAGGCTTGAAAGCTTAGGCGGAGCATCAGCGTATGGCGCTATTTCCATTCCTCACACCGGCGATTGGCAAAACTGGAAAACCATTGCTCATAAAGTGGAGCTTAAAAAAGGAAAACAGGAAATCATACTTGTAGCAGAGGAAGGTGGATTCAATATCAATTGGCTCAGTATTACTTCGGGTGAAGCCGGCTTTACAAGCAACATAAGTCCCGACGAACTTGAAGAAGATAAATACGACAACAACTGGTTGAGCCGAAGTTTATTTAATAAAAGCTCTGATACTGACGCGTCCGAAAAATCCCAAACCTATAATTTCGCTGATTTCACCGGCTTAAGTGTGAGTGGATTTTTTATAATTAATGTAATGCAAGGGAATGAATACAAAGTCAAACTTACGGGAAATCAGAGAGACCTTGAAGACATAGAAGTTAAAGTACAGAACAACGACCTGGAAATAGATTTAAAATCAGATGAGAATAACTGGACTGGTAAAAATCATAGAGTAAAAATCGATGTAGTGATGCCAACACTTAATGAAATTGATTTTAACGGACTGACCAATTCTAACATCACAGGATTCAAATCTGACTTCTTTAAAGTAAACCTTAACGGAGCAGCAACCTCCTCTTTAAATATCATGGCTAATAATCTTGACATGGATATTTCAGGAGGGGCGCATGTAAAACTCCGGGGACAGGCAAATTATGCCAAAGCCGAACTAAACGGAGCAACCCATTTTGAAGGCTTTGATTTTAAAATCAAAGAGGGAGAATTTGATATTTCCGGCGCCAGCGCAACTAAACTTTTTGTTACGGACTATCTTAAAATTGATGCCGAAGGGCCTTGCGATATCCGGTATAAAGGAGATCCAAAGCTGGTGGAACATACCGCCTTCTTAAGCAAAATCAGAAGGGAGGATTAATAGAGATAAGACTTAAGCATATAGATTTAAGATGATAGATATAAGACGCAAGATTTTTAGATGAACTCCTTTACTTCCCTACTTCCATCCTATCTTCCTACTTCCTTACTAAATCCGTATACCAAAATCCTGATTCTGCAGGTTTAGCGTCTGAATTATTGCAGTTGTAAGAAGAAGTACTGGAATCTTTTGGAGTTGCATAGCTTCTATAAACAGTTTCGCCAATTTCAATAGGAATAGGTTCTTTATAAATAGGCCCATCAAAGACAAAGGAATGATATTCTCCATTTTCGCCGGCGGGGTCCACATTTGCAGGTAAATCTTTGACAAGTTCCTTGTCTATTATTCTTCCTGCGAAGCTTTTATCCAAATACTTCTCATTGACACATACGATTATTGATTTAAATCCCAGATCAATAAATTCATGGACCAGCTTAGTAGTGTCCATTTTCCACAAAGGGAAAACAGCTTTAAAACCGAGACCTTCTAATCTATTTTCCCTGTATTTCCTTAAATCTTCTAAAAAAATATCCCCAAAAATAGAATTGGTTATGGCCCGGTTTTTTAATTCCTTAAAAGTTTTCTCCATCTCCTGTTCATAAACCTCCATGGTAGGCATTTCAGGAAGTTGGACTTTCAGCAGAGGAAGATTTAAATTTTCGGCTTGGAGATCAAGAAGTTCCTCTCTTACGCCATGCATGGAAATTCTATGATATTTACTGTTAAGGGTCGTCAATAAGCATTGCACATCAAACGTTTTTGTTTCCAGCACCTTATAAAGACAGAGGGCGGAATCTTTTCCGCCACTCCAGTTAAAAACCGATTTAGTATTTGTCAAGCTTTCCTGAGATTTTGAAAGCCAAATTTATCTATTCTACTGTCATTATCCATGCTTTTTCGAATCCTTCCAGTTGACGTACATCATAAGTCTCGGACCTTGCATCATCCACATCCTGGTATTGAGACAGGTAAACATAATACATTCCTGATTTAGAACTATATCCGATATTGGTATTGAAACCCGTTGCTTTTAATTGTTTTTGGAAGTTTTCTGAATTCCTTACCATTTTAAATACACCAACTACCACATAGTTACCTTCTTTTAATTCTAATGGATGTGTACTCTCCTTTTCCTCAATCTTCTTTTCCTCGATCTTCACTTCAGGCTCTGGTTCTGTTAATTCTTCTACTGGTGCAGGTGATGTTACAGGCTCTTCTACCTTTTCAACTTGAGGTGCTGGTTTTGGTTCTTCCTTCTTAACAGGTTCTTTTTTAACTTCAGCTGTTTTTATTTCTTTAATAATAGATTTCTTCTTAGGTTTTGCATTCTTATCCTTTCCAAACCTGATGCTTAACTGTAGCTCATGGGTACCACTGGTATATTGAGCTATTGAAGAAGTGGGTATTTCATAAGCATAGCCAAATTTAAAATTCTTAATATTTACTCCACCAAAGAAGGCTGCACCAAAATTCTGTCTGTAGGATCCTCCAACCCATACCAGGTTTTTGATATAAAATGTTCCCAAACCCTCCCATTGCTGAGTTATACCTTCGCCCATTCTATAGAGCACATAGGGTTCAAATGCAAAACCACTGTAAGAAAAGTTAATCCTGTAACTGGCTGAGAATAAATTATAATGAAGCTGAGCATATCTTACATCCTTCAAATTAGCCTTTTCAAACACTTTATTATCAAAAAGTCGTGGAAGTGCAAATCCTAATTTTAAGCCCTTTAAATTATAGGCTACGCCAAACTGGCCATCCATAAAATAACTTGAACCCAACCTAGATATAACGACAGGGTCAGTTGAGCTCTGATCATTTAGAATAACCGGATCTAAAAAGTAATTACCTACTCCACCAGATAAACCAAATCTAAGGTTATGATTTTCACCTAGATCAACTCGGTAGCCAAAAGTAGCCATTAACGCCGATCTCCTGAGAAAAGCAGAAGTTTCGGAAGCAAACGAAAGTCCTAAAGCTACAGAAGTTTTAGTAGGATATTGGATATTAAGTGTAGTAGTGATTGGTGCATCCTCAATCCCCATCCACTGTCTTCTATGAGTAGCGTTAGCTTCAACATAACCACTTGTACCGACAAATGCAGGATTTATCAAGAATGGGTTATTAAAATACTGGTTATAAACGGGATAACCTTGAGCAAGAAGCTCTAGTGAAGATAGAACTAAAGCAAGTAATAGTATAACTTTTCTCATAGCTGAATTTTTTACTAAATTAATGTATCACTCTTATCGCTCCTCTTTTAATTTCCTTGGTTTCATTACATTTAAGGATATAATAGTATTCGCCATCATTTGATGCCCCACCGTCTTTGACGATATCCCAATTATTTTGATAGGGATTGGCTTCAAACACCTTCATTCCTCTAGAATTGACAATTACTACTTCGTAAGTTAAATTACCTAGCCCTTCAATAAACCAAATATCATTTTTACCGTCTCCATTCGGTGTTACTATTTTAGGGGGAGTGATTCCTTTGGAAACCGCTTCTTCAACATTTACAATCAACTCATCATAAGCCAGTGCAGAATCATTATCCATTACCCTCAACTGAAATTTATATGTACCCGGAGCAAATTCACTTATATAGGCATTTGCTTCAGAAGGATTTTCAATAATAACAGGCGGGCCGGAAAGCTGCTCCCATAAATACTGAATAATTGTTCCATCCACATCAACACCATCACCTATGAGAGAGATTTGTGTTTCTTCCATGCTTTGTGAAAAATCAGCGCCAGCATTTGCCGTCGGTGCCTTATTCACTCTATTTACATTTATAGTTATTAAATCTGAGGCAGTGGCCAGTTCATTGTCTGTCACGGTAAGTTTAAAGATATACTTACCTTCAATCAGATCGCGGAACTCTACTGTGGCACTACTGGCATTGATAATAGTTGCAGAAGGGCCATCTTCCTTTGTCCACAGGTAAGAAGAAATACTACCATCGGGATCATCCGCCGAACCATAGATCACTACATTATTTTCAGGAAGAGTTAACACCAAATCTTCCCCGGCAGATGCCACAGGAATTTGGTTTTTTGCCTTAACCACTACATTTACGGTAATATCATCATAACCAGATCCCTGATCATTATCGGTCACAGTGAGCCTGAATATAAAAGTACCTTCCTTTAGATCTGATAAATGCAATACACTTTTGTCCATTTCAGGGGAAGAGAATGAAGGGCCTTCAATTTTCCTCCAAACATATGAGGTAATCGTACCATCGATGTCTTCCCCGGTGCCTTCCAATACCACTTCATTGTCAGGCAGGGTAATCGTAATGTCTTCCCCGGCATGAGCCACAGGCAGTTCGTTCTTAGGGGGATAAACAACTACCTTTACTTCATCCGACCCTGAAGCTTCTTTGTCATCAATCACTGTAAGTTTAAAAATATAAACACCTTCTAATAAATCACTTGCCGTCAATGTAGATGAAATCACATTAGCTAAAGTAGCTGACGGACCACTTTTCTTTTCCCAATGATATGATAAAATTGTACCCTCAGGATCTGACCCTGCACCTACTATAGAAATACTATTTTGAGGTAAAAACAAACTGATATCTTTTCCTGCATTGGCAATGGGTGCCTGGTTTACAGAGGCCGGACTGACGATAACGGCAACGTCCGCAAAAGCCGTTGCGCCTTCATTATCAGTTATTAATATTCTGAACACATAAGATCCTTCTGCTAAATTTGTTATGGTAACTATTGCAGAATTTTCATTGGTCAGTGTGGCATTTCCACCGCTTCTTTTTGACCAATGGTAAGACACCACATTTCCATCATCGTCTGATGCTACAGCTGCAATGTCCAAACTGTTTTGAGGTAAAGTGAGAGATCGGTCCGGTCCGGCATTTACCACCGGCGCCCTGTTTTCTTCATTAACTATTACTTTTACATCGTCATAAGCAGAAGCCCCTTTATCATCCTTTACAGTGAGTCTGAAAATATATTCACCCAGATTAAGTTGGCTCAATTCCAGCGTAGAATTATTGTTCGATTCTTCAGTGGTTACTTCCGGGCCGCTTATTTTTTCCCACTTGTAATAGTTAATAGCGCCATCGGCGTCGCTGCCTGAGCCGTAAAGCATACTGGTTCTTCTGGGCCACGTTACTATAATGTCTTCCCCAGCAATGGCTGTCGGAGCTTCATTAGTTATTTCAGAATGTACAGTAACTGTCACTTCATCCCAATCCGATGCCAGTCCTTCGTCTGCAATGGTAAGCCTGAATACGAAAGTCCCGGCAACTAAATTCTCGATGGTAACATTTGGTGAATTAAAGTTTATAAGGCTGGCTGCTGCCCCGCTTCTTTGAGTCCAATTGTAAGTCAGCTTTCCTCCTTCCGGATCTGAACCTGTTCCTTTTAAGGTTATTGTATTTGTCGGCAGAGTGATGATTCGATTTGTACCAGCACTGGCGGTAGGTTTTTGATTGGAAGTTGAGGGAGAAACAACTACGCTAACATCATCTGCGTCTCTGGCATTTTTATTATCTTTTACCTCCAGCCTGAAAACATAACTTCCTTCAAGCAGGTTGCTTAAAGAAACCGTTGATTTATTGGCATTGACGATGGTGACGTTTGGCCCGGAAATCTTAGACCAGGTATACGATACAATAGATCCATCCGAGTCACTTCCTGAACCTACGAGGTTTACGCTGTTTATAGGAAGTATGATGTTTTTGTTTAGCCCTGCATTAGCTACCGGAACTTTATTTGAACTATCTGGGAAAACAATTACCCTAACTTCATCCCACTTTGAAGCATTATCATTGTCGTTTACGGTAAGTCTGTAAACAAAAGTTCCCTCAATCAGACCACTTACTGTTGAAGCGCTTCTTTCAGCATTGGTTATTGTTGAAGTTTTAGGCCCCGAAATCTGAGTCCATTGGTATGAAGTGATTGTTCCATCAGGATCATTTGCGGCGCCCACAAGATTAGTAGAGCTTATAGGCAAATAAAGCTCAATGTTGTCACCTGCGGAAACGGTAGGTTCCAGGTTTTCCGGACTTACAACTACCTCAACATCTTCCCAACCAACAGCAGTTTGATTGTCAGTGGCAAATAACCGGAATAAATAAGCACCTTCCGTTAATGCGGTTAAATTGAGCGTGGCATGGATAGTATCCTCTAGAGTAATGGCTGGACCACTTATTTTTCTCCATAAATATGAGGTGATGGTACCATCAGGATCATAAGCCGAACCGGTAAGGATCGTATCATTATCCGGCAAATGAATATATACATCTGCAACCGCAGATACTATTGGTATTCTATTTTGGTAAACCGTATTAACGGTAATTTTTACTTCATCCCATGCAAGTTCACCTTCATTATCCTCTGTAATTAATCTGAAAATATATTCTCCGGCTTCGAGATCTGCCAATGCCAAATTGCTATGTAGACTATCTAGCAAGGTCACCTCTGGCCCACTCATCTTTCTCCATAAATATGAAGCAATAGTTCCGTCAGAATCTGAAGCAGATCCTGTTAAGGTGGTGTCATTTTCCGGAAGGGTAAGAATGATGTCTTCCCCTGCATTGACAACAGGTTTGGCATTTATCTTAATAACATGTACCCTAATTTCATCATAAGCTATAGCACCATCATCATCTGTTACAGTCAGCCGGAATACATAATATCCTTCCAACAAATCGGTTACTTGCAGATCAATGGTTTTAGTGAAGGACAAAGTAACGGAAGGCCCGCTTTGTTTTGTCCATAAATAATCTACCACTGATCCATCAGGATCACTGGCCGTACCTTTGATGGTAAGTGAATTATCCGGGAAATATATATTTTTGTCTACTCCGGCATAGACCAAAGGTGCCTGGTTAATCTCTTCAGGTAGAACAGTAAGGCTCATTTCATCCTGTCCGATTTCACCTTTATTATCCGAAACTGTTAATTGTAATACATACGTACCGGCCATCAGGTCACTTAGAGAGACTGTAGAATTATCAGTATTGCCTAGTGTTGCGGAGGGGCCACTTTTTTTAGTCCATAAATAAGAAACTATTTCACCATCTGAATCACTGCCTGATCCTGTTATATTGATTGTATTTGTAGGTAGATTAATTTGTTTATCCGTTCCGGCATTAGCCTCCGGAGCCTGATTAACTATGGCAGGATTTACAATAATAGCAACCTCATCCAAGTCCGTTGCCCCATCATCGTCTGTTACCTGGAGCTCGAAGACATAGGTTCCTTCCAAAAGATTACTTAATGAAAGGGTAGGGTTGGTTAAACTGGAAAGTGTAGCTTCCGGACCACTTTTCTTTGTCCAAAGATAAGAAGCAATAGTCCCGTCGTTATCCACAGCAGCACCTTCAAGATTTGTTTGATTGACGGGCAAGGTTATTTTTTGATCTGCACCTGCATTAGCTACCGGAGCTTGATTCACCACTTCAGGTTTTACAATCACGGTTACTTCATCATAGCCTTTGTCATTTAAATTATCCGTAACAGTTAATCTAAGGACATAAGTCCCGGCAACAAGACTTTTTAACGTTACATTAGCTGTAGCAGCATTTTCTAAGACCAGTGTTGGGCCACTTTGTTTGGTCCATAAATAAGAAACGATGCTTCCATCCTGGTCGCTTCCAGTGCCTTTTAAAGTAAGTGTAGTGGTAGGCAAAGTAATGGTTGCATTAGAACCCGCGTTGGCAACGGGAGATATGTTAGTTATTTCTCCATATTTAGATTGTTTAAGCAACCAATCCCACATTTTCTGGTCATTGTAAGTAGCAGTCCAGGCATCGTGGCCAAATTTCGGATACAAAGTCATCAATGGACTTCCACCTGCTTTTTTGATTTCATCAATCATTGTTGTTGTGCAGACCGAATTCACAATATTGTCTTCATTATTGTGAAAAGCCCAAAGAGACAAATTCTTCATGCCCGGTGCCTTATTTGTGGTTCCACATCCACAAATTGGAACAGCGGCGGCAATCTTATCAGGGTATGCACCTGCATATCCCCAGGTTCCATATCCTCCATAACTTAACCCTGTTATATAAATCCTGTTTTGATCTATTCTATAGGTTTTTACAACATAATCTACCAACTTATTTATTGTACTAGGTTGCCACCATTCATTTGGCGGTGACTGGGGTGAAATTAGAATAAAAGGAAAGTTTCGTCCGTTTTTCACCATCATTGGTGGTCCGCTATTAGCAACATTCCAGATTTGTGAAGTTCCATTGCCACATTCTCCTACACCGTGAAGAAATATAACTACAGGAAATTGAGTATTAGGTTGAGAATTATAATTTTCAGGTAAATATTCTAGATACCCATAACAAGGAGGCGTTCTAAAGTCAAAGGTAAACTGTCTGGCCACCTGTCTTTGAGACGGCGTTGTTTGCGCTTGCAAATAACCCGGTGTAACGATGTAGAGAAGAAGAATTAAAAATAAAAAGAATAATTTACACTTATTCTTAACTGTTTTTTTAAATAGACACTTCTTCTCTATATAGAAGTTGTCTGTTTCCATAGTTGGTTTAAAACAGTAAAATTAAATGAGTTATGTATTTATTTTAATTCTTTTTTTTCAAAAGATAGTACATTTATAGATTCAATATAAAGGAAGATCCCTTACAATACTGATGGAATTTTAAAATGTAACTATAATTATATTACATTCTATATTTACCAGTAACAATAGGATTATATCAATTAAAAAAATAACTTTTAATACACAATAAGAGAAGGAGGCGCCAAAATAAAAGTCTTAAATAGATAATATCCTACAAAAAAAGTAACATTTATCAATATTTATTACTTCATTATATAATTATTGACAATAAAATTTATTGATCTTCAAACCATATATCTGGCCTATGGAAATAGGAAGGGCCTCCTCATCGGTAATATAGACTTCCTCATCATTAATAAACGACACTGCTTCTTTTTGTGAGAAGGAGTTCAAATCCACCACGTTTTTTGTACCCTTAAAAAAATTACTTCCCTTAAAACAACTAAAGATCCAAAGTTTATTGTAGGACAACAAAACCAGGTTCTTCTTATTTGGACTAATGGCTGCAGAAGTGATCATGTATTCGAAGGCATTACTCTTTCCCAGAAAAAGACTGTCGGTTTTAGAAAGTTGGTATTTGCCCGGTCTAGCAGGCAACTTATAAACATAGACATAACCATTGAAAGGCTTGGTTCTGTTTTTTGTAAACAAAAATAAACTGTCATTGAAATTTACCATTGCTTCTACATCATAGTTCATTTTGTTTTCCGATGTAGGAAAGACTTGATCCGCATATGAAAATTCAATAGTTTCAGACTTTACTCTATCGTCCTTCACAGAATCAGGATTAAGGATCCTATAGATTTGAAGGCCTTTTCTTTTATTGGCATTATTCCCAAAATCGCCGATATAAAAATATTTTTCGTCCCTGCATATATCTTCCCAATCCACATTTGCCGCACCCACTACTCTTTTGGTTTCTAATATTTTTCCCGATGAATCAACAGCAAATAAAACCGGGGCATTTCCGCCATCATTATGCGCCCACATTTTATTTCTGTTCACCATTACAATACCGGAACATTCTTTCAAAGCCACAGGCAGCTTGGCAACTTTTCTTAATTCTACTCTACCGTCAGATAATACAGCGGGATTTACGGCGCTTGCACTGGCTGATTTAAGACTAAAAGAAGGATTTTTGTATTGCAATAACCAATCATACACATTACCAGGCCCATCAATATTTGAGTAAGTCCTTGTCCAGGAATCGTGTCCTGTATTGTCATAAACGGTCAGCTTGGGAGCAACCCGTGGAGCTGGTTGACAAGAATTTAAAGCTTCCACCATATCAATTGAGTGATGCACATTGATCATTTCATCCCTTGCTCCATGAAAGACGTTTACGGGGATGTTTTTAATCCTGCAAGCGTCTTTTTTCAAATCATTTTTGGTTTCGTTTTCAAAAGTCTGTCCGCAGATAGGGACCATTGCAGCCAATACATTAGGGTAATCAATGGCGTACCGCCAACAACCGTTTCCACCCATACTCAAGCCCGTCATATAAATCCTGGTGGTATCAATATTATAAGCCTTAATGGCATGAATAATCAATTCGTGAATAAGGTCCGAATTAAATCTTGGAGCATATTTTTTTCCAACGAAATGGGATTGCTGAAGTGAAATAATTACCATGGGAAATTGCTTGCCTTCATTAGCCAGTTTGGGAGGACCATATTTAAGTACCAGATCCAAATCCTTTCCTACCTGGTCAATTCCATGCAGAAAAATGAGCAGTGGATTTTTATTCGCTGCCTTTTTGTAGTTCTTTGGAAGATATACAAAATAATTTAAGTCCTTTTCATTCACATAACTTGCCAATCGGGCTTTTACCTGCTTTCCCGGAGCGGGGACTTTTTCCTGGGCAAAAGACTTTTGAAAGGAAATAAAAAAAACAGCTACCAAAAGTAGCTTTAAGGATTTGTAATAAGGATAAGTCATAGTTTTAAACCTTTTTCCAGACTGTATTAAATCCTCCTGTGAATTGAGAGGGTAAAACGTCCGCTATTTTGCAATCTACAAACTGCAGGGCTTTTACTTTTTTAGTTACCAGGGAAAATGGAAAAACGTCTTCTACAAAGTTTGATTTTCCTAGTTTTACAATTGAAAAATTATTCTGTTTGGAAAGCTTTTTCAGTGCTTTATGAGTAAAAAATTGTACGTGCGTTAAGTCTTCAGCATCCGATTGAATGGTTGTGCCATTATATCCAAGCGTCTGTTTGGTTTTGCTGACAAATTTCCACAAGAAGTTATTCTCTTTTCTCATCCATTGCATAGGCTTTGTCATAAACAATTCCCGGGGACCAAAACCATTAGGAACCGTTACTATAAGCACACCATCATCCTTTAATATTTGATGAATTACGGAAAGCAATTTTTCAGGAGCGTTCAAATGCTCCAGCACTTCACTGCAGATAATGCCGTCATATTTTACGCCTGAAGCTACAATTTCCTCGGCGCTTCTCACCTCGAATTTTACATTAGGAAGGTCATTGTAGGCGCTTGCTTTGGCAATGGCTTTGTCGCTGATGTCTATCCCTAAAACCTCATACCCAAGCTTACCCAAATGGATACTTATGTTTCCATTGCCACAACCAACATCCAGGATTTTCTTTCCATTAGGAGCATACCTTTTTAAGTTATCGGTGATAAAGCGTAGCCTTTTAAGGTCAATGGCTTTTGTGTATTGAGAATAATTACTTTTTAGATAAACACTCATATTTGTTTTGTTCTTATTATCAGAAAATCTTTTTTTATTCAATCGGGTCTGCAGGGCTTTTTGATCAAAAAGCATTATTTCATGCAGGTTTCTCCCGAATTGATTCTTTTTTGTATCAGTTTATGATAAATATTTTCCACTTCTGTGGTCATCTTTTTTACATTATAATGATCCTTAATGGTTCTGCCGGCATTATAGCCCAATGAATTTCTCAGGTCTTCATCATGATGCAGAAGTAAGATGGCTTCTGCTAGCTGCTGAGGGTTTCGTGGATTGACAAGCAGGCCATTTTCGCCTGTTTTTATTAAACCTTTTGTTCCGTCTACAGCAGATGCTACGATGGCTTTATTCATTGCCATTGCTTCCAATAACCCTATTGGCAGACCTTCCCATAAGGATGGTAAACAATATATGTCAACTGCCTTTAGAATCGCGGGAACATCTGTTCTGAAATCCTGAAAAACGATGTATTGGCTAACCTTAAGTTCCTCCGCCAGTTTGACGGTTGCCTCTTTAAGATCACCGCTTCCTACAATCAGAAACTTGATATTTTTTTCTTTATCCGTAACAATCTTAATGGCTCTGATTAATGTGAGTGGATCCTTTTGTTCCGTTAATCGTACTATGTATCCAATCAAAGTAGTTTTTGTAGAAATATGAAACTCCTTTCTCACATCGGAAAAATCGTGTTCAGGATTAAATTTATTCAGGTTAATCCCATTATTGATTACGACAGAGTTTTTCAAGTCCAGCAAATTGATTCCATCCTCCTCATTGCTCCTGGAAACGCAAATATTCACATCGGCTCTATTACATAAAAAAGCTTCGGTCTTTTGTCGGAATGTCCTGATTAAAGGTTTTTGATTAGGATGAAATGACCAGCCATGAACGGTATAAATAAGCGGCCTTCCCAAAGACTTTGCGCTGCTGTATGAATTAGAACATGCCCGGGTACCATGCGCATGAACAATATCTATGTTTTCTTTTTTGATCAGCTCTTTAACTTTTCCCCAGGTAAAAATATCAAACGGACGTTCGGTGTGAATTACATAATTTTTAATACCCATTTCATTGAGCCTTGTAATCATTTCCCCATCCGTAAATGACAAAACCACAGATTCAAATCTTTTTTTATCCAGGTGATCCACCAGATCCAACAGGTGAGTTTCGCCTCCGCCTATTTTCCCTTGCCGGATCGTTTGAAGTATCTTTATTTTACCCAACATATTTGAAATTATAAATGTTAACTGTTGAATTATAAATGAAGGATAGAAAGAACCTTCAACATTCAAAATTTAACATTTTTAATTATTTTTTTGTAGCTATTACCATGATCTCCTTGATTCCGAAAATCCTTGATACCAGATTAGTACAGAATCTATACAGACCAAAATTGATCTTTGCCAGAAAAAGCAATTTTTCGTAACCTGCGCCTCTTAAATATTTGTTTTCATTGATCTCGAAACCGGAAGTCAAAAGCAGATTATTGATATTCCTGAAATTCCACATATATAGATGTTGGTTCAAATCCAGCTTGAAGTCCGATTTTCCATGTCTTTCATAAGGAATAACAAGAAATAACCTTTTTCCGGTTTTTAATTTACTTCTCATATTTTCAACCATTTCCTTGGGATTAGGATGGTGTTCCAATACGTGAGAAGAAAAGACAACGTCATAACCTTCATTTGGCAAAGCGTCCAAATCATTGGTTACATTAATTCCCTTACTTCTGCAGAAGTCCAAACCATATTGAGAGATATCATATCCGGTGGCATTGGTCATATAGTAAATATTCTGTCCCATTCCGACACCATAATCCAACAGTTTAGTATCCTTAGGAATGTCTTTAAAGAATTTCTTTAAAGCTATTCTTGCTCTGGAGTTATAATAATCCTCATTGAAGTGAGTACTATGCCTAACTGCATGATATTCTTTTTCATACGTTACGGCAACATCTTTAACTTCTTTAGTGGCAGTTTCCATGTTTTATAATTAGTAATTATGTTCGTCTATATTAATTTAATTAAAAAAGTAACTTAATCCATCCATTTTTCCCTCCACATTTGGAAAATAAGCATATTCCAAAGTTTTTGGTGACTCTCTTTGTTTCCTGAAAGATAACTATCCCTAAGTCTTACCACTTCTTCTGCATTAAACAATCCTTCTCTTTCCAGTCTTTGTTTATCAAAATAATGCATAAATAATTCCTGGAGTTCTTTTCTAAACCATATTGTCAATGGGGCAATAAAAGGCATCTTGGGCCTATCCATCATTTCTTTTGGGATATATTTATGAACAACAGATTTTAATATACTCTTGTTAACTCCATTTTGAATCTTATAATGAGAAGGCAACCTACTGGTAAACTCCACTATTCTATGGTCAAGCATTGGTTCTCTTCCCTCTAACCCTACTGACATTGTTGCCCTATCCACTTTAACCAGATTATTATCTACCAAAAAAGTCTTATAATCGACGGCAAGCATTTTATTAATCCAGTCATTGGAATCATCAATTTGTTTTTCTATTTCGAACGCCGTAGCTCTATCATCAAATTTTACGGCCAAACAATTTCTCACATCTTTCTCCGTAAGGTATTGGCTGATATATTTCATAGCAGCAACTGCGCTTTGTGAATTCCAGATCAACTTCATCTTTTCATAACGGCTGGGGAAATTATATTTCTTGTTGAAATAAGGTATGTGTTCAGGATTAAAAAGCGACATACTTTTGCTTAATACAATTTGCAGCCATATTGGGTAAGAAGTAAATTTTACCGCCTGGTTGAATTTATTATAGCCTGCAAAAATCTCATCTCCCCCATCAGCAGAAAGCGCTACCTTAACTTGCTTTCGCGCCAACTTGCTCACAAGAATTGTTGGTACAATTGAATTATCTGCAAAGGGTTCATCATAAATACTAGATATCTCCGGTATAATGTCTTCAGCTTCTTTAGCAGTGCAATAATATTCCGTATGATCAGTACCTAGATAGTCCGCAATTTTCCTGGCTTCCGGCGCTTCATTGAAATTGCTTTCATGAAAACCTATTGTAAAAGTCTTGATTTTGCTAGTCCTTCCTGTTTGAAGTAAGGCTGCTACGGAAGAGCTGTCGTATCCTCCGCTTAAAAATACACCCACCGGAACATCTGCCACCATTCTGTATTCGTAGGCAGATTTCAATATCTTTTCGGTTTCTAAAATCGCATCTTCTTCGGAAATATTTAATTTAGGAGCGTTATAGGCGTCTACTACATCCCAATATTTTTGTTCCTTTAATTCCCTTGTTTTTAAATTTATTTCGAGAAAATGGCCCGGCTTTAATTTATAAGTATTTTTAAATACACAGTGAGGAGCAGGAATATAACTGTATTGCAGATATAACGCGACACTGTCTGTATCCAGTTCTTTTTCAAACTGAGGATGCTGATGAAAGCTTTTAAGCTCGGAAGAATACATCAGACAGTTGTTCTTCCAGTAATAATAAAGCGGTTTTACCCCTGCTCTATCCCTGAAAATGTAGGCCTTTCTTGCTTCATTGTCATAGATTACAAAAGCGAACATACCAATAAATTCATGTACCGCCTTTGTTCCCCAATAATGGAATCCTTTTATGATAACTTCTGTATCACTTTCTGAAGTAAAAGTATATCCCGCCGCTTCAAGCTTTGTTCTTATTTCCTTAAAATTATATACCTCGCCATTGAAAACAATGGACAGATTTTTAAAATACATTGGCTGATGCCCCAAAGGAGAAAGATCAAGAATAGATAGCCGTCTCTGCCCCAATCCTATCTGAGCATTTTCTTCTTCTACAACAGCATATCCTGAATCATCAGGTCCTCTGTGCGCTTGCACATCGGCCATCCTTTTCAACACTTCCTCTGAAGATTTTTTATTAAAGTCAATAAAACCAGCGATACCACACATATAAATAATTGTAAATTGTTTAAGCCTTATGTACCTGGTTGAATCCTAAATTCCAGAAAATGGCCTTTGAAAAAGCCTTAATGTGCAAAAACTCTCTATTTTTAACAAAGACAAATAGGTTTTTAGGAATAGTAAAACAAGTAAAATAGGCTAAAAAGACCAGAAATTTCGAAATGGACCTGTTTCTTCTCATAAACAAAATCCTGCTTCTGGTCAGATAATATGTTTTTAATAAACTTCCTTTTCCTACTGTTAAGGACTCTTTGTGGAAAATGGTAGCTTTGGGTTGATAATAGATTTTGTACCCCGCCTTCTTTATTTGTTCACACCAGTCAAACTCCTCATAATACAAAAAGAAAACTTCAGGCCACATGCCTACTTGCTCTATCACATTTCTTGGCACACACATTCCTCCGCCATGAGCATAATGTGTTTCAGAAATTTCCTCGTATTGTCCTCTATCAATTTCATGCCCTCCGACAGGTGTATTTTTTGCTGTATAAATGCTTACAGGATTATATCCGGCGTATTCAATAAGGTTAGGGTGAAAATAATAGTGAAACTTTGGGCTGACTGCACCTGCTTCCGGATAAGTAGCGAAAACCTCAAGGATTCTTTCTATCGCATCAGAGGTAATTTCAATATCGTTATTTACAAAAAACAGGTATTTTCCTTTGGATTCTTTTATTCCAAGGTTGTTTCCTCCGGCAAAGCCCAGATTAACTTTACTTGAAATCACCCTGATGTTCATTTCAGGAAATTGTTCCTTTACATGAGTTTCCGGATTTTCCCTGGACGCATTATCTACAATGATTACTTCGTAGTTGGTATAGGAAAGCATTTTCAAAGAAGCCAGAAGCTCCAATGTTACCAATGTTTGATTGTAATTAACAGTAATTATTGAAACAAGAGGTTGCATATTACTTTTTACTCTAATTAATTAAGCTTTTATCTACCTTCACATTGGAGTGCGGGGTATGAATAAATTGCCGGTTTGCCCCTTTAAGCTTGAACAGTGAAATAAACATGATCACAAAAGCCTGGGGTAAAGAAAATATTGCTTTAAGTAATTTTTTGTTGTATAGTTTTCCAGGTATTGATAAAAAGAAGGTTAATATATATAACCCAAAAAGAACCAACCAGAAATAATAAGGGAGTGTTGTATAATTCTTAAAAAGAACAGCAAGCATTGTTATTACGGTAATCAAACCCAACATCAAGACTCGTGGCAATAGGATGTTATTTAACACCCCCATATGAAAGAAATCGTAATTGCCTTTAAATAAATGCTTAACTCCTGTAAAAAAGTACTTCTTCAGATAAATGAACTGACTTGCCAGCCATCTTTTTCTCTGGTTTTCAAAGGTCGATGACTTTTCAATTTTCTCATCAAAAACAATGGCATCTTCCAAATAAAGGATTTTTTGTCCTCTTCCTATAAAAGCAAGCTGAAGTTCTCTGTCAAACCCGCCAACTGCCTGGATTCCGTCCAACGTACTTTTAAACAATCTGTAATCAAAAGCCATTCCTGACCCGATAACCGCAGAAGACAACCCTAATGCTGTATGCCCCTTTCTGAAAATATGATTGTTGATCACTTCGCTGATGGTATCCAGGATTGCAAAAGATGTATTCATGTTTTTTGCTACTCTTCTGCCTTGAATGGCAACATACCCGGCATTGTACGCCTGATTTATTTTAGAAAGAAACTCCTCCTCCATTACGTTATCGGCATCCAACACTACAGCAATATCATACTCATCTCCAATTTCAGCCATGGCTGCATTTAAAGATTTTGCTTTGGTGCTTTTATCAAATGAAACTTTGATCAGCTTTATTGGAAGCTGGGACAATTTTAAAAGCGTAGCCTCTTTTAAGGAATCAGCAATAACTATAACACTAAATTTTGCTGAAGGATAATTTTGCTGCAAAGCAAGTTGGGCCGTTTGCAGGATCACTTCATCTTCTTTGTAGGAAGGGATCAATACAGCCATTGAATTGGACCGCAATTCCTCTGCCTCAATCACTCTTCTTCTGAAGTTTCCAGCTATTGCAAACATCAAAGTGTGAACAACAGCAAAAGTAAAATAAGATAAAATTATAATTTCTATAACCAGCATGTTCGCTTCTTCTTTCTATGATTAAACTGATTCCTTTTGAATAACAGCAGGAAAAGTTTTCAACATAATTTTTAAGTCATACCAACTGGAATATTTGTCAGCATAGGTGATATCCAATTGAATTCTCTCCAGTTCCGACATTTCTTCCTTGCCTCTTTTGGTTACCTGCCAAAGACCGGTAATGCCTGCAGGAGCTAAAAACCTTTTGGCCAACTGATCTTTAGTTAATTTCTCAGCTTCATATAGCGGAAGAGGCCTGTTACCCACCAATGACATATCTCCTAATAATACGTTTATCAACTGTGGAAGCTCATCCAAACTGGTTTTTCTTAAAAATTTCCCAAAATTGGTCACCCTTGGATCGTCCTTTATTTTAATAAAAGAAGATTGACCTGAATATTGATTTAAGTGCAGCAGGTCTTTCAACTCTTTATCTGCGGTACTTCGCATGGACCTGAACTTATAAAAGTTTATAATTTTATACCCAGTACCCGCTCTCTTGGAAGTATAAAAAACAGGCCCCCTGGATTCTAGTTTTATGATCAATGCAACAATCAAAAACAAGGGACTTAAAATCAGTAATGCTGTTAATGAAAATAGAATATCAATGGCTCTTTTTACCTTTGGCATTTTCTTCTCATACTTAATTGTTACCTCCTTCTTTGCCTTATCCTTCTCTCTTTTAAACTGATGCAGGAAGTTAACTCTGTTGTAAAGGTCGTCACCATTAAAAGGTAAAACATAAAAATCATCAAATCCTTTCTTTAAGGCTTTAAGTTTTTCCTCCTTATCGTATTTGTCTGAAATAACGATAAACGGAATATACTTAATGGCTTTAAAACTTTTGATATAATCAAAAAGTGAATAAGCATCTCCGCCAACAAATTCAAGGTCGGAAATAATTACATCAGGAATAGTATTAAATGACAAGGCATTATACTTAAGCCAGGGAAGCGCTTGAAAAGCATTTTTAAAAATGATGCATTCGAAATCAGCTTTTAATAAACTATTGGTGATCATTAGATCGTGTTCACCAATGTAAACTAATTTCTTTTTTGCAGGCTTTTCGGTATCAGTTGAATTTTCTAAAAGAGTGGTAGAATTATACATATCTGATTTCTTTGCTGTCGGTGATAAGTTGTTTGATGTTTTTAAGTAGGTCAGAAGGGTTAAATGGCTTCACCATGAATAAACTTGCCCCTTCGCTGAAGCATCTGTTTCTTGCTTCTTCGCTGTCCCATCCTGATAGCATTATAATGGGTATTTCCCTGAAAAACCCACTTTTCCTTATATTTCTGATAAATTCATATCCATTCAACCTTGGCATATCAATATCTGCCATAATCAAATCCGGAATATTACCGCTATCCAGCCACAGCATTCCTTCTAACCCATCAGCTTTGGTTATTATGTCAAAATGCTCTTTTAAAAAAAGTGCCAACAGGAACCTGACACTGCTGTCGTCTTCTATAATAAGGATTTGTTTTTTCATTGGTTGCTTTACCATTTCTGTTTTTCTTACCTGATTGTTAATAAATACATTGCCACTTTTTAATCAACCCCAATCCTCTTTTAGGTCCAAAATACAACTTGCTGATTTTCAGTATTTTTAATTTAAAAATAAAATATAAAAAAATTATAAAAAATTAAAACTGGGGAAATTATTTACACAGATTGTGGATTATAATGTGATGAAAATCATAACAAAATCTCTCTATTAGCAAGTTACATTTCCAATCCTATTCATTAGCGCTTCAATTAGTTGTAAAAATAATAGAAATGTTGCTGTTAAAACCACTTATATGTTATATTTTTTGGAAAATAATTTTCCCTTGACTGTTGATTTTTGTGAGCCTTGTAACGATTTATGATTTGCATAGGAACTACATATAATGCAAAAATCACTTCTCCATTTATTTAAAAAAGGAATATTTATTTTGCGCTCCAAGACTTTCTCTAAACAGGGCAGTAACTACACATGCCCCTTTTAATCATTGCGTCCTGCTGTCCAATTATTGATTTTTCCTAACCAACCCTCCCTTCCCTCCTTTTTTAAGCTTGCCAATCGGCAGGCAGGGAGGGATGTCGGTACGACAGGATGGTTTTAATGATAGTCCTGAGTAGCTCCGCAGGCGATATTGGTTTACAGCAATTATAAAGCAGGCAACAAACATGAATTGATGTTCTCAATACTAAGCGGTTTAAGGAAAACATCGGTACAATCATATTCCTTAAGTTTTTCCATTACAGTAGGCCTGACGGACATAGTGGTAAGAATAATGATCTTACTTTCCAAACCCAGCTTCTTGTATTCGGCGATAAAATCCAGGCCATCCATGCCAGGCATATTGAGGTCAAGAAAAATTAAATCGGGTTGGAATTCTTTCAGATAATTTAATGCTTCCCTGGCGTCTGATTCTATCTTAACAGAAATATCATTTTTTACTTTAAGGAGCAGTTTTTTATTTAAAACAGTGGTAATGGGGTCATCATCAATTAATAATGCAGAGGAGATCATATCTTATAGCTAGTTAAAAAGGGGCGAATTTAGGAAAAAAAATGAAAGTGAGAAGGTTTAACCACTGAGTGCACGGAGTTTTCACAGAGGGCAAAGGGAATTCGTAAGTCTCGGATCAACCGGAATTTCCGGGGGGGGGGAACTGGTAGAAAGCGATTAGCTTAATATTAGGTATTTTTTCTTCATTAATTAAAACCGTATTATGCGGTCAATATGGATTTACTGTCTTGTAAAGTACAATTAGGATTATCAATTTAAAGTGTATATTATTTTCAGTTTTAAGTGCAACAACTGTCAACTTATTTCAGGAAGGGTCATTACCAGAACCTTGAAGGATGACCAAAGGATGCTGGGAGGATCAACGAAGATACATCGCTATAAGGTCACTATAAAGTCGCCATAAGCTCACTATAATCTCATTATAAGGAGAGGAGATTTTCAGGGAGGATTACTCCTTTTGAATGAAAGTCAAGAAGTTAGATTCCAGAGTTCAAATTACAAAAAAGTATTCATTACCGGAAGAACACTTTGACCTTTTTTAGACACCAATAAACCTCTTGTTTGATGATGAAAAAAGGTTCCTTTTCGTCTTACTTAATTGTCTTTCCCCCAATTTTCCCGACAGATCGTAAGTCTCTGTGTATTTCTCTATGCCCTTTGGTTAAAAGAAAAAGAGCGCTCTGGGTTTGCCATAGCGCTCTTTTTAAATATTAAATTCAATTAGATTATTCGAAAGCCACTCTTTTATTTACAACCGTTTCTCCGCTTATAAATTTAAACACATAGATGCCTTTCTGAAGACTCAGTTTCTTAAGTGTTGTTTTTCCTTTCTTCACTGAGGTGGTATGGATCAGCTTTCCATTGGAATTAACAACCTCGAGGTACAAAGGTTTTTCAAAACGCGAGCTTACTGTAATATCTGCATGTGCAGGATTTGGATAAATATTTAATTTAGAATCAATAATTTTACTCATATCCACTGCCTTCATAGGATAGATCTTAAATTGCCCATCCACATCCACTTGTCTTAAACGATAGAATAAAGTAGTAGAAAACAACTCCAAAGCCTCTTCATCTTCAAACGCATATTCGATACGCTCAGAACTGTTGCCTGCAGATTCTACTCTGCCGATGGCTTTAAATTCATTGGCTGTTTTACTTCTTTCTATAATAAAATGACTGCTTTTTGTTTCAGATAAAGTCGCCCAGTCGAGGAGGACGTGGTCTTTTTCAAGATTTGCATTGAAATGGGAAAGGTCTACAGGGGTTGGTGTAAAATCTCCACCCCCAACGCCAATATTAGAAAATCCTGTTATCCCTGTCCTTGACACCGAGGTTATGGACGTTGACGGAGTTTCCACCGGAGTACCTGATGCGTGCCAAGCTCCTGAACCTTCTCTTTTAAAAACGGTATAAGCTTCATTGGTTCCAGAAGTAAATCCAACAGGATGTAAAACTACATCATATACAGAATTTGTATTATCGCTGCCACTCCCGTTAATCACCCAATATCCTCCTTCGATCATTCTATTAAATGTTACTCCAGCTTCAGTGGAATCTTCAACATTAGTTCCGGGAGGTGCATCTGAAAAACTTATAGAAACATAATCATTATCCGACCCTGTATTTGTAAAATTAATGTCGAATTGTTGAGTACTACCGCCGGAAACGGCAACATTATAGGTATAATTAACACCTGTTGTAACTGCTCTTTCAAGGTTGCCTATAATTTTTCCAGTTCCTCCATAAATTATAGAATTCTGTGTATTATCAGTAATCCTTAAATAGTTTGTTGATACATCGCCAACATCTAAATCTGAATTACCCAAATAGAGATTAGAACATGTTGTTAGAGTACTTGACACTGTTTTGGTTCCAGTTCCGGTAATCGCTAAAACATAATACGGGGGGAAATTGCCTGTTGGAGAAAGAACCACTTGACCATCCCCACCACTATAAGCAATGGATGAAGATCCCATATTGATAATTCCAGAGTTAACATAATTAAGACTTCCTGTTAAAGAAACAGTACCTCCAAAGGTAAGACTAGCGCTGCCTTTATCAATGGCTAAATTAGGAAGTGCTGAATTTCCAAAAGTTGAAGTACCTGAAACGATTTGAGCGGCTGATGTATTATTTAACAATACAGTTCCGGTTCCTCCGCCACCACTACCCGTATTAGATAAAGTAACATCCCCCTTTACAGCAATTGTACCCGTATTGATAGAAATACTACCTGCTCCGGTTATTGAAAGAGTTCCACTAATAGTAACCTTTTGAGAAGGATCTAAAAAATCAATAGTTCTAGTTGTACTACTAGTTATTTCTAAATTAGGTAATGGCATTTCTCCTAAGGTTGTTCTCCCTGTTACTATTTGCCCCCCTGATCCGTTTAGGATAATGGTTGCTGTTCCTCCTCCAGAGGTAGACCCGGCAGCACCAAATAAAGTTGTTAATGAAAGATTTCCTGAAACGGTAATGATTCCATTATTTAAATAAATTGGCCGATTTGCAGCATTAAGCCCCCCCCCTGAATTAATTATAAGGTTGTTAACTGTGATAGAATTATCAATTCGGAAATTTAAAACAGTGGACGCCCCAACTGCGTTAGAAAATTCCACATCCCAGAAATTTGGAGAATTAAATATGGTTAAATTTCGAGAACTGAATCTAACTGTTCCATTATTATGATTAAATACGCCACCAGAAGATGTAAAATTATTTCTAAAATTAGTAACTGAAGATCCTGGACTAGTGGCATTAAAAGTACCACCGGTTTGAGTAAAAACACCTTCAATATTTACTTGATTTGCTCCAGGAGAGAAAGTTCCTCCAGCAATAGAAAAACTTCCACTAACATTTAATGTTCCGGCTATTGATTTTGTTATTTCACCAGGAAAACCAGAATTAATTACAAAATTGCCTAACCCAGCAGGATTTACATCAATTATACAATTATCAATAGAGGTGCCATCAAAAATAGCATTCTCAGTCGTTGAATTTGGAGGGCCGACAATGTCTCCTCCTGAATCAATCCAATTATTAAAATCACTCCAAAGACCATTACCTGTATAATTTGCCCATATTTTATTTTGAGCAAATGATATATGATTAAAAAAGATAAAAAGGAAAATAGAAAAAAAGATTTTCAGCAGTAAAATTTTCTTCATAATAAAAAGAGTAATTCAAAACAAATGTATAAATAAAACTACCTCGAAATACAAAGAGGTAATGTTTGTAAATATTTTAGATGGTTTTCTCCGGGGTTAAGAGAGAAAAACAGGTCGTCTTTCTTATAGCTGGGTAAGATGGGTACAAAAATAAAAAAGGAAACGGGGATTCCTATTCATTTAAAATATTTCCCGAAAAAATACATTAACTACCTCGATAAGTATCAAAATTATAATGATCCATTCCAAAACCTTACTTTCCCGGTGCTGTAATAGATCCATAAAAATAGAGAGGTTGTCCCGAACGGTTTTTAGCTTATAATCCAGGTCCCTGAACCTCAATTGTATATCCAGGGCGTCTTTCATTCCCTTGTTCACCATTTCCAGGTATTCGTCTTCCCAAACCGCCCCGGGATCATCAAGAATATAAAGATTGTCCACTATTCCATTCTTCACATTAAGGGTCCGCCCGATAAATTTTAACAAGGCCTTCTTGGTAATTTTTACCCTTCCGAACTTTTCAAGTTCATCCACATACTTATTGGTCGTACTGATGATGGAATACGTAAGGTTTTCATAATAGTCCAGCGCAACAGATTGTGCCACATTAAGCATAATGATCCTCAGCACTTCTTCATTAAACTTTGAAATGATAACAGAATCGTACCTGAAAATCGGCCTTCCGGTGTTGGTGGTAACATCCACAAGGTAATCATCAGAAAACTCCAGCGGCAAAGGTTCTTCGAGGTAAGGTTTGAGGTACCGCAAAAATTCACTTTTCTCCAATTGGTCATAATTGGCAAATACCACCACGCCATAGCCCAGTAAATAGACGTATTTTTCGCCTTCCTGCAAATAAAAAAGTTCCCAGTTGCTGGCATAATTGGGCTGTGCTACAAACTCGGCTTTAAATTTCTTTAAATTCAAAGCTTCTGCAATTTGAAAGGCTTCTATTTTAATCATAATTAATGGCGAATTACGAGTGACGTATTGTTCATATATAAGCTTTTAACCACGGAGATACACAGCGTTGAGAAGTGAGGTACGCTGAGGTAACGATTGAATAAGGTTTATAAAACCTCCGTGTAACTCATTTATTCTCCGTTGCCCCTGTGGTTAAATATTTCTAGTACGAATTAAAATTTCCCTTCGTTTGTTAATGATTTAAATTCTTATTTTTAACGCATGATCAAAATAACAAAATCACGATTATCACCTTATTTACTTTCGCTTCCTTTGTTACGTTAGCACAGGTAAAAACGAATAATACATCAAATTCAGGAATAAAAAACAAAAATACAAAAATGGAAAAAGCTACTTTTGGAAATGGCTGTTTCTGGTGCACAGAGGCTATTTTTCAGGATTTAAAAGGTGTGGAATCTGTAGTTTCGGGCTACTCCGGCGGACATACTGAAAATCCCACATATAAAGAAGTATGTAACGGAACGACAGGACATGCGGAAGTGCTTCAAATTACTTATGATCCCTCTGTAATCACTTTTGATGAGCTTCTGGAAATATTCTGGGAAACCCATGACCCCACCACACTGAACAGACAGGGGAATGACATTGGCACGCAATACCGTTCGGCAATCTTTTACCACAACAATGAGCAAAAAGAACTTGCCCAGAAATACAAAAAGAAACTGGATGAGTCAGGTGCATTTCCGCGACCAATAGTAACTGAAATCACACCTTTTACAATTTTTTACAAAGCAGAAAACTACCATCAGAATTACTACAACCTCAACGGCTCCGAGCCCTATTGCTCCATGGTAATAAGGCCCAAGGTGGAGAAATTCAGGAAGGTGTTTAAGGATAAGCTGAAGTGATTGCCTTAGATGAATACAGCTCAGGCAAAAGCAGATGCTGAATTAACCCTAGCCACGCCGCTACTGTCATCCCCAAAAGGGAACTTGTTGAACAGACAAGGAACAAGCCAGCTATCTGGCACGAATTTCATAAATTCAGGTTCGGACAAAAGCAAATAACAACTCTATCCTGATCTACGAACAAGTTCCCTACGGGATGACAAACAGAGGTTTGGTGGACAACAATTAATAGAAAGCATCGAAAACCTATTGCACGCTTATAGGAAGGATTTTAGAACAAGACCACACCGCTATTGTCCTTCCCGAAGGGGAACTTGTTGAGCAGACGAGAAACAAGCCAGCTATCTGGCACGAATTTCATAAATTCCATTCATTCAGGTTCCAACAACAAAATGTTTTGAACTGTGATGTAAGTGATGGACATGATGATGGAACTCATATGCCTCACCTAAATCAGAACTATCACAGTTTAAAACGAAAACAAATGCAGAAATAAATTCGGCAGGACGGTCGGAGCTAAACCTTTGGAGGGTTTGGAAACCCTCCAAAAGATGATAACCTCTAATTCATTTTATCCAACTCCTGGTCCAGCAGCTTGATAAAATATCCGCCTACCACACTTCTGGCCTGGAAGCCTACTTTTGTCCCGTCGGTGGTTTCATGCCAATCGCTTAGCGGAACACTTGAAGGTGTTTCTACAGCATATTTAAAAACCGGAGCCACTATTTTTTCAAAATCAGATGAATTGGTAGTCAGTACAGAAGTCCACAAAATCCAGTCTGATTTGGTATAGGTTTTACGACTGTCCAGCGGCAAGCCAAATTCATTTTGCTTGGTCAGATAGTATTTTATTTCTTTCTCGTACACTTCCTTAGGGAACAAGTCCAGGTCCAGCAGCTTATCCCAAACCAGGTTGTACTTCTGACTCCAGGTTCCTTTCTTTTCAAAAGCCAGGGTATAATGATCGCCATCATCTGCAAGCTGCATCCATTTTTTTACCATTTCTTTGGCTGAATTCCTGTACTTCTCAGCCGTAGCTTTTTCTCCCAACATATCAGCCATCATTGCATAACTGCCAATACCGACAATGGCTTTTACTGATAAATTGGCATTTCTCGCCAAGTGCCCGGCAAAGTCATCGGTACACAATTGGTTTTCTGGATCAAAGCCCTCTTTATTCAGGTATTCAGTCCAGGTGGTGAGGGTTTTCCAATGGTTGCGTGCATATTCAGGATTGCCTTCTGTTTTTACAATTGCTGCAGTTAGAATCAACAAGTTTCCAGCCTCTTCTACCGGCATATCTTCCCCATAAACTTGTCCGGTGGCTATAGGATAGGTACCTAAATCATGCGCAGGGAAAGGTTTTATCCATCTTCCACTTTCACTGTAATGAAAAATACCGTTGAGCATTCCCTTCAAAAGGTCAGGATTATATACCAGGTACAAAGGTGCTGAAGGATAAGTGACATCGACAGTATTGATACATCCGTTGCTGTAGTTTTCTTTAGAAAGGAACAAAATTTCTCCATCAGGACTTTTTACCAGATTGTGTGCCGCTATAGATTGACGATAAGCAAGCACACAGAGTTTGGCATAATTTTCACCACCGGAAGCTTTAGTATCCTCATATAACTGTTTGTCGAATGCATCGCATTTACTTTTGATTGATTCGTACCCTTCATAAGCTTTGGTTAGCTGATCTTCAAACTTGTCCGCATCACTTTTTTTCCACCATGGATTCAAAGTATTATCGAAATACTGGATGGATTTTATTTCATCATAGCCAAGTAAAACAACCTTTTCTATTGGACTGGCACCCACTTTGCCTGCCTTCAGAACAGTATTTAAAACAAGTTTTTTCCCTTCTTTACTTTTTTCTTTGTCCGAAATATTGCCATTTATAAATCCTTTCACAGCATTTTCAGCATCTGAAATAAACTGAACGGTATTTGCCGATTTTGGAGTTGCTACATACAAATAGCCCCAATCGATTCTCAGGTCATCTCCTTTTTTCTTTAAAACCGGTTGTTCTTTAGTGCCTGTTTTTAAAATCGAAAGTTCACCGGTGACCAATTGATTTGCCGTAACAACCTGGGAGGGAACATTTACCGCCAGCGTGGAAGAAGTACCGAGATACACTTCTGCATTATGTTCCTTATTGTCATTGGACTTTAAACTAAAGGTTAAATAAGAAATAGGTCTTCCCAGTAGATCAAGGTCTTTTAACAACAAGGGAGAGGTAAAGGTAAGCGTGAGGTCAACATTTCCAGTGGTAAATTCATAAATGGTCTGAGTAGCTTGTACTGTTACATTTTTCTGCTCTGCAACCGCGATTTCCTTGTCGCTGTTGTCGACTTTTTCGTTAACAAAACCAACATCCAGCCAGGCACCGCCGCCAGTGTTTTCTACATGGATTGCCAATACATTTTCTCCCTTTTTCAACTTTCCTTTTGCCGCTTCATCCAGGGGAAATACCTGTGATTTGCTTAGCCAGCCTTTGTAACTGTATATTCTTTCTCCATTCAGATAAACTTCCGCATTGTCGTCATGCTGGATCTTTAATCCCAGGTTTGGAAATTTATTGTCCTTTAAGTTGAATGTCCTTCTTACCCAAATATCAGGTGATTTCCAGACGGTTCCCGCCACTGAACCATTATCACTAATGGGCGCTTTTCCGGTCTTCCAAC
The DNA here is from genome assembly GCA_035628645.1 of Cytophagales bacterium. Taxonomy (GTDB): domain Bacteria; phylum Bacteroidota; class Bacteroidia; order Cytophagales; family Cyclobacteriaceae; genus DASPJL01. Next base: position 41,410 of record DASPJL010000005.1, read on the forward strand.
CGCTTTCCTTAAACTCAGCTTTCATCCAGTCTGCTCCCGGTTTTGATTCTGTATATTTAACTGAATAATTCTCCTCTTCTGAGGTAGGAAGAACGGTTTCATACGATTTGCCCTTTGCACCCATAAACCGGTACACTTTCCCATCCACCTTGATGTAGCCGGTCAATGGCTGATCAGCGCCCGTCCAATGCGTTGTAGGTGTGGCAGTCAATTGGTCTGAAAATGACCACACACTGAAGTATGGATTATGGGTAATTAATGGGTAGGCAGGCGCCTTTTCAATTTGTGCCTGTAAAAGTGAAAACTGAAACAGCGCCAGGAATAATAAAAGAGATTTTTTCATAGTTTAGATTAATAATTTGTTTTAAATATTTTGTTTATAATTCATCTTATTCTAATCGGAAGCCTTTAAGCTACCTGCCTGAAATGCATCGGATGCTGAAATAAATTCAGCATGACGGGCAAACATACTTCAGGAGTGGAAATAAATTCAGCAAGACGGGCAAACATGTTTTTAAACATCCTCTCCATCTTACTTTACCACAGGAAACGCTACAATTCTCACCTTAGTAGTTCCGTAGGGAACAAGCGTAATTTTCTCCACCGTCGGACTTACCTCTCCTTTAAATAGACCATAACGGTCTGAGACAGGTTGAGGCGCGACATCGTTTACAATTTTCCAGTCAGGGATTTTCTTAGCCGACGCAATTATTTCAATAGGTGCATGCTGAAGGTTCCATACAAACTGGTCGGTTACTGGCTTCACCATTTTGACCTCCAAATTTGCTTTCGGATCTTTTACTATACTTTCCAACAGTCCATAGTTCCAATCTCCTTCGGGATACACATTGAAATATTCTCCTTCTTTTTCGTCAACGCCTTTTTCCCACTTCTCATTGAGTTTTAATGCATAGACCAAAGGCCCTCTTTCGACCGCTCTTGAGTTACTGCCCCAGTTGGAGGTAGTTACTTCCATCGGAAGATGAAGAGTAAGCTTGTCTTTGTTTTTCCAGGTTCTGTCAATTGTGATTACCTGGCCGCCTTTTTCAGTCCTTAGCTGTTTACCATTTAATGAAATAAGAGCCTCTTTACACCAGCCCGGAATTCGCAGATGCAATGGAAAAGAAACTTCTTTTTTCGTAGAAAACTCAAAGTTAATCTGGTCCTCAAATGGATAATTAGTGACTTCATTGATTACGACCTCAGTATTGTTTTTACCAACTTTTGCAGTAATCTGATTAGGGCTGTACATTAACGCTGCCAATCCGTTGCCTTCGGTTCCGTACCACAGATGCTCTGCAAATTTCGTCCAGCCCTGGTGCATATTGGCAAGGCAGCAAGTATAACCGCTGCGCATTCCATAGACATTGTTCATCTCCCTGTCAAAGGGAAGTGAAAAATTAAAAACGCCTCTTTTTACTTGCACCTGGTTGGCTATCTGGAAATATTGTTTCGAATTGTAATCATCGGTAGTTTGAGTAGGAAGGGCATTAAAGGTCATTCTTTCGAGGGCGTCCATATAATGAAGGTCTCCGGTAATCCCTATGATTTCTTCCAGGGAAAACATGGATTCAACAATGGCGCAAAGTTCAGTTCCCTGTGTAGGATCATTTCCATGAAGGTCTTCATCTGCAGAAAATATCCCCATTGGCAAACCATGAAGGGTCATCAAATCATTAAATCCGGTTTTTAGCTGATGAAGATATTTGTCATCGCCTGTTCTTTGATAATTGATGGCTGGAGATTTCAGCGCCATGCCGACATTCACGCCATGCCTTTCCATCCATCTATCTTCATTTTGTAACGTAGCCGCATTGATCACCCAATCCCTGTTTCCCAACAAATCACTCCAGGGAAAAGATTGTGATTCGATCAGCGACGCCAGCTCAAGCAAGGATTCTTCCCCGGTAATACCATAAAGCCACTGCGCCATCATTACATTATCTGTTCCTCTGGATTGCGCCCATTCTGTCCATTTCCCGATAGGGCAGGATTTTAAAGTCTTCAACTGGTAATTAAAATAATTTGACATGAACTTGATCACTCTGGGGTCTTGTGTGGCAGTATAATATTGCCGGATTACTTTTAACATGACCATTTTTGGCCACCAGTCCTCCCCAGCCTCACAGTTTGTTTCCGAAACTTTTATTCCTTTTTCCTTTTCTTCTTTGGTGATCGGACCGAAATATCCTGAGGGGCGTTGATTATCAATTGTCCAGTTTATGTATTTTAATACTTTTTCCTTAAGGGTTTTGTCGTTGAGAAGGTAGGCAAGCGGAACGGCGCCATCCAGCCAGTAAGGGGTTTCCTCCCACCCATCCCCTTTTCCGCCAAGCCAGCCATTGTCATTTTTTATCTTTTCATGCACTTCATCCAGGTGCCCCGTGGTGCCATCTTTCATGATGACCAATTGATTTAACAGCCAGCCTTCAGGTTTTATGGATCCTAAGGGAAGGGTTTTGTAAACCGGAGATATGTAATTGATCTTTTCATCCTTTGTCTTGGAAGTAAAGCCTTTATACAAGGGTTTAAAACCGAGGATCAACAAAAGGGTAAAAACAGATAAGAATAACTTTTTTTTCATACCACTTGTAACACTTAAACAAGATAAAAATACAAAAAGGCTATAGACACGGGTAGTATCTATAACCTTATTAACCTTATTGAAATTATTGAATTGTTATTTTTTGAACCGGGCTAAAAAGCATATCCTCCACTCCGGCGATTTTTACCCCAACCCGGGCAAATACATAAGTTTGAGAAACCGAGGGTACTTCCAGGGAAAGGGTGATATTGTTCTGGTCCACGATATCCCCACCTCCCAGGTCAGCAATTTTTATATTGCTGGCCCCCGAGACAAACTGCGTTTCATTTACATATAAAGAAACCCGTTCCACATCCTTTGCATTTTCGTTTGTAATTATTTTTTCCAGGGCAAAGGTGGAGGTGAGCACTTGATTGCTCATTGAAAACTGAGGGTTTCTGATCATATAAAAGGGAGTAACCTCTATATCCAGGTTTTGAGAACCGTTAAGCTTTAACTGATAAGGCTCACTCTCGGTATAAGGCGCTACAAATGGCCCTTGATTTGGACGAAATGCCAAAGTAAAATCACCATTAAACAATAGTTGAGAGAAGGAGCCGTCCTGGGCAACATTTACATCAATGGGTTTCACTCCAACAAAACCTGCTTCCAGCAATTGAAAGGCTACCTGATTGTATTCCACATTGATGGGTTCGCCATTATATACAATATTCCCTTTAAGAAAGGATCCCGGCTCGTCATAATTGTCTTTAGCACATGAAGTAAGGACAATCAGCAGGGCAAAAACTATTTTATATTTAAAGTTCATATTATAAGTATTTATAAATCAACATCAATTATTAGGATTTTGAACTATTTTAGGATTGTTTGCGATAACCTGGTCGCTAATCCTTGAATAATAATTCCCGGCTCTGAACCTGTCTGCTCCGGTTACTGCATTCGGTTTGGATATGGTGAATACCCAGCTTCCATCTTCTGGCGCACCGGGAGCATAATACTTATAAGGCATCAGTGCAAATACCTGGGTCATTGGCTTATCTGCTTCTCCAAGATTTGATTTTAAATCTGCTTCAGACATAATGGATCCGTTCCAAACCTTATCGGCGAGTCTCCATCTTTTCATATCCCATAAAAGGTGATCTTCGAAAGCAAGCTCCATTTTTCTCTCGTGGACGATTCTATCGAAAGTGATTTCACCGGCGCCTAACCCGGTTGTAAAACCTGCTCTTTGCCTGACCTGGTTCATATAACCGGCAGCTACATCGGGAAACCCAAGTTCAAAGGCTGCCTCTGCGGCATTAAGTAAAACCTCAGCATAGCGGATATAAATCCATGGCACTTCGCTTTGCGTACCCAATGACCCTGCTCCTCCTGTAGGATCGAGGAATTTACGGATATAAAAACCTGTTTGAGCCGTATATTCTTTGCCTGGGATCGGACCATCTTTACCTACTACAATTTCATCTGCATCTTTTCCGGGTAATCTTTTTAAACTACCGAAATCTGTACTTGTAATTATGCTTTTGTCACTTAGCATATAACCTGCCCAGATGTCTACGGTTCTACCTTTAAACATAGAACCAGGCGCCATAACCGTACCCAGCAACCTTGCGTCTCTGTTGGCAAAAAGGTCAAGGGGATGGGCGTAGAAAACATTGTCTCCGGTTTGAAGCGGTTCAAAAGTATTGTCCAGTTTTTCAAATTCCATTACCAGGTTCAAAGAAGGATTTAGTAATCCACCAAAGGATTCTTCTGTCATGGAAAAAGGTTGGCTTTCTACGGTGAAATTATGAAACTTATGTTTTAATTTGAAGTCCTCGATAAAGATCGTTTCAGGATTCCCGCTTTTATCCAGAAATAGATTTGCAAAGTTTTCTGATAAATCATCAGGCTGCTCCAAATACAGGGAATAACCGGTTACAGCCTGAGCAGAAGCCAATGCTTTTTCATAATAACCATTTGCCATGGATGCAGGAATTCCTGTTTCACCACCCGGAAGAACAAGTTCAGGACGAGAGGCACCATACTTGGCAATTGAAGCAGCATACAACGCCACCCTGGATTGCAAAGCCAGTGCAGCGCCTTTGGTTGCCCTGCTTTTGTTGTTAGGATTGTCCGGCAAAGTTGCCTGTATTTCATCTAGTTCTGCAATGACGAAATCATATACTTCATGTTCCTTAGACCGCGGTACTTGCAGGTTAGTGGCATCTCCGCTATAATCATACAACATCGTACTGGTAATAATGGGTACACCGCCCATTCTTTTAACCATATTAAAATAGGCATAAGCCCTTAAAAATCTTCCTTCAGCCAGGAAGCCAGCCTTATCTGCTTCGGTAAGCTTTACAGAAATTTGCGCTTCGCTGGCTCTTTCAATAAATAGGTTTAATTCTCTGATATATGAATAATCCCATGTTCCCCATTCACCAAATCCCCAATCATTATTTCCATAAGCGCCAGTGGATCCATTTCTGGAAATAAATGCTTCATTAAACTGGCCCATATTTCCATTAGCCGTCAAGTGCTGATGTCTGCCGATTTTACTATATAAGTCGGCAAGGACATTTATTACCAGGGTTCTATCGCTCCAGACTTGCTCTGTAGTCAAAATATTGGTAGGATCTTTTTCAAGAAACTCTTCGTCGCTGCATGCATTACAGAAGGTAAGCGCTGCTACAAGTAGAATAAATATATTTTTTTTCATTTTTAATAGATCTTATAATGAAACGTTGATACCAAAATTCACCACTTTATTTTGTGGATATTGCAGCCCGTTAGGCTCAATAATCTCCGGTTCTATTCCCAGGTCTTTTACATTGTCAATGGAGAACAGGTTGAATGTATTGGCATAAACCCTGAACTTCTTGATTTTAACTTTCTCCAACAGTTTGGATTGAACGGTATATCCTATTTCGATAGTCCTAGCCCTGATGTACCAGACGTTTCTAGTCCAGAAAGACGACGGAATGTCACCCCATCTGTAATTGCTGTGGTTTGGATCGTTAAATCTTAATGCCGGGTATTTACCAGAAATCCATTCGCTGTCGGGATTAAAGGCATCTTCCCTGTGCCATCTGTCCTGATACATGGCAAGTAAATTTCCTCCATTTTGATACGGCCATAATAATTCCCAGCGTTGCTGGAAGGTATACATACTTCCTGCTGAAAAGTCTGCTGCCAGACTAAATCCTTTCCACTCTGCAGAAATATTAAGTCCCGCATTTACAATAGGGTTTCTTCCCGGAGAATAACCAATCGGACGAAGGTCAGGGTTAAAATTGTTTGCATCACTGGCCCAAACCGTGCTTATTACCCCGTCACCATTTTGATCCTTGTAAATAAGGTCTCCGGGTAATAAGGTTCTGTTTCCCTGCCCATCTATATTGACCGGATAATTATTGATTTCATCCTGTGACTGGAATTGACCAATTACTTCATATCCCCACATTATGTTAGACCATCTGTCTTCGCGTCCTTTGAAATATTGATCAAGAGAATTTCCATATTGAGGTTTGTATGATTCTAAAAACCTGTTTCTGGCAAAAGAAGCATTACCACCTATTGAAAATGTTACCTCCCTCACTCTGCCGGTATACGAAATAGAACCTTCAAAACCAATAACCGCATCACTTTCCACATTTTCTTCCGGCAAAGCGTATCCAATTTCATCAGGGATCAATACATCATACTTTCTACCTCTAAGTCCAGTTCGTTTTCTATAAAAGTAATCGAAAGAACCTGCTACTTTATTATTTAAAATTTCATAATCGAGACCCACATCAAACATAGTACTGGTAAACCAGGAAATATTGGTAATAGGTACACCTCTGTCTCTTGCACCAAGCACAATATTGCCATCAAAGACAGACTTTCCTGTTCTATTTGTGTTGTAGTCGTAGCCACTTCTGTAGGCGAAAGGATCAAGGAACCTCGAATCATCCCCGTTAATACCCATATTTACATTATCATCACCCATCTGTCCATAAGAAGCCCTGATTTTTAACTCACTTATCAGACCTCTGTTGCCAATGAAGTTTTGAAAAAACTCTTCCTGTGAAATTCTCCATCCCGCAGACGCGGAAGGAAAAACCCCTACCCTTTTATCAGGAGCGAACTTCCATGAGGCATCACGTCTTCCGGATAGTTCCAGGAAATATTTGTCGGCAAAACTGTAGGCAAGTCTTCCCACATATCCTATTCTTGCTTCATTTTCATCCAAATCGGCAAAGGCCAGATCGTCCATAGTTGAAAAAGTCAGGTTAGGCAAGTAATTGTTCGTAGGTACAGCATGCTGCATAGTATACAACCTTCTTCTTTCTATTCTTTCATTTACCAAAGTTGCCGCTATGTTATGTCTGCCAAAACTCCTGGCGTAGTTAAGCTGTGCCTGGTATACTTTATTGAAGATTTTTTCATTTCGGCGTTCTCTCCAAGGGTTAGTACTTCCACCTGTTCTGATATAAGTATCATCTGCAGGGTTATAGGTATAGGCATCGTAAGTATATTCATGCCCATTCAAAATACGGTCAGCCAAATAGTAGGAGTATTTTCCCATAAGGGTTAATCCTTTAATTCCCGGTATCTCATATTCTGCATTGAAATTTGTTTGCAGTACCCTCCACGTATCTGTTGAATAGCCTGATGTTTTCTTATTAAGAAGCCCCCAGTTTTCTGCATTATGACCGATATCATTTAAATAGTCCGGATTATCATTTGCAAAAGGTCTTTCCCAGGGAAGATTTCTCAACAATGCAAAACGAGGCGCCCAATAATCGTCACCGCCCGGCACTCCCGGATTGTCCCTTTCTTCTATTCGTCCGTTAATCTGTGTTCCGACTTTAAGTCTTTTGCTGATCCTTGCTTCGATGTTACTTTGCAAGTTGGTTCTGTTAAATATAAACTCTCTTCCCAAAACAGAACTTTGATCCAGTCTGCTTAATGAGAGGTAATAATTTATCTTATCTGATCCTCCTGTCGCGTTTACATTAAAATTAGTAAGGGGAGCATTTTTCTTGACGATAAAATCGTACCAGTCAAAATCACGGTAGCCATATTCTGTACCGGCTTTCCATTTTTCAAGCTCTTCAGGCGTCATGTTGGTTTCAGGATTGACACGGTTCATATCTGCTTCCACCTTTCCGAGCTGCCATTGGTAAGAGTTAACCGTTTCAGGAAAGCGGGTCCAATTTTGCATACCATAATTTGCATCGATATTTATAGTGTTTCCACTACCAAGTTTTCCTCTCTTGGTGGTAACAACCACTACGCCGTTTGCAGCCCTCACTCCATATATAGCAGCGGAGGCATCTTTCAATACGGTAATAGATTCAATGTCATTGGGCGCAATGTTATTAAACTGACCCGCATCTTGCTGTATCCCATCAATTACGTACAATGGATCCCCCATATTCCTGATTTGAATGTTGGCACTGGCGCCGGGACGGCCTTCCGCCATTCGAAAGGATACACCGGAAAGTTTACCCGCAAGGGCTGAACTAACCGTTGACCCTCCATGCACCCTTTCAAGATCTCTGCTTTTAACCGTGGAAATTGAACTGGAAATGGTTTCTCTTTTCTGGGCAGTATAACCGGTCACTATCACTTCACTTAAACTTTCCAGACTCAGAAGAAGTGTGACATCAATTGTTGTTCGGTTGTTGATGGCAACTTCTTCGGTATTATAACCTATAAAAGAAAAAACAAGGATGGAAGCATCGTCTGCCACATTCAGGTTATACTCTCCATTAACGTCCGTAACAGTACCGTTTGTTGTACCTTTTACCACTACATTCACCCCTGGAAGCCCCTCCCCTTCTTCATTTTTCACCACTCCCGAAATTTCTATGTTGACTTTCGAAAAAATATTTGAGTTGATGCGGTTCAGAGAGGCAAAATGTTCTGTTGAAAGTACACCGCTTTGATTGTGGCCTGTCTGTTTTGGACTTAAGGACCTTTTCTTTGAAATCAAATAGATCTTATCATCTATTTTTTCGGACTCCATGGATAACGGCAGCAGTATACGATCAAGAATCTGACCCACATCCTCACCGCTCAAATCCAACTTATTTGGATCTATAAATTTGTTTTCAATGGCTTTATCATCGTAATTGATAAACACATTGTGGCTCTGTTCTATGCTTTTCAGCACAGATTTTAATAGAATTAATTTTTCTTGTTTGTTAAAGCGCTCAGCTTCTGTCCATGAGCTTGCGTAGCTAACGGAAGAAAGGGACTGAGAATAGGTTTTCTTGGGAATAACCCATAGGGATAACACCAAGAAAAAACTACCGAAAAATGGTATACTTTTTCTCATAAGATTAGGTTTTAATAGGGTTGTAAAAATTTTGACCTTGTTAAGGCATAATGCAAAAGGGTATTTATTTTTTAAAAATTATCTTTTCATTTTTCTTGATTACTTTAAACTCATAGGTCCTCGATAACATGGAATACAAATCATCCAGATTACCATCAGCGGGAAAGACGCCTGTAAATTTTTCTCCGGCCAATACTGAGTCTTCAATTTCAATTTCCACTCCATACGTTTCTTCTACCATTTTAGAAATTTCAAGGAGCGTGGAACTTTGAAATGTAAGAAGGTTGTCCTTCCAAGAGGTATAAGCAAATACATTCACTTTTGATTTTCTAATATCTTTAGCGTCAAAAGGGACCTCAACCAGTTGCCCGGGTTTCATAATGATATCTTCACTGCCTTCCACAGCAAGCTTTACTTTCCCTGATTTCAGGACTACAGAAGATGCTCTTTCCCTCGACATCACATTAAACTCCGTTCCCAAAACCTCCACTTTAATTTTTCTGGCTTTTACCAAAAACTTCTGTTCGTTGCTTTGATGGGTTACCTTAAAAAAAGCTTCCCCTTCCAAAGTCAAAATCCTCTCTTCATCTGCATTCCACCTGTTTTTATACCTGATGGAGGAATTTCCGTTCAACGTAACTACAGTCCCGTCGCTAAGTTTTATTTCTTTTGTTTGCCCATACGCTGTGCTTTCATAAACATACCTGTCGCTAAACTTATACCAGTAAACGAATCCTGAGAACATCAGTAGGATGATAAAAACAGCGGCAGCCTTGTAAATAGCGCCAAAAGATATCAAAAGCTTATTCCCGGTCTTTCTTTTTTTTCTTATTATATCCTGGAAGATTTTCTCTCCTCTGAATGGATCTATTTCCTTGATATCATTTAAATTTTCCCACGCCTTGTCAAGCACTTCACCAAATTGCTCATCAAAGTCTGAGCTGCCTTTAAAATTCAGCAGCTCTTCAAGTTCTTCTCTCGAACATTGATAATTAATAAGCTTTTCTAACAATATTTTTTTTCTGTCTGATTTCAAGCCTCTTCAGTTTTTATATATTACAAAATTTAAAAACAGAAGGGACTATTTTATTTAAAAAAAATTGACATTTATTTTTAAAGTAGATGAGGACAATGACGACAAAGGCTACACTTATTCATATTCACCTATCGCCAAAAAGAAGATATCCAAAAAGTACCTTGCTGCATTTACCACGAACCTTTATCTGTTTGCAAAACTTAAAGATCTGAAATAAATTCTGAAAGACCTTTTGGACACTCCTCCTACCCGATTTACATTATAGGCTATTCTGCCATCATAATTTTATGTAATTGTACTTTGTTTTGATCTGATATCTTTATAAAATATAGCCCTCTTATCAGCCCGGGGTTTTCTATATTAAAAGTTTTATTCTCGCCGGTTTTCATATTTCCTTCATACACAGAATGAATTGTCTGCCCCTTAGCATCAAGTAATTGCAACTTCACACTTCCTTCATTCTGAGCAGTATAGTTGATTGAGACATGGTTAGAAAAAGGGTTAGGATATACCAATATTTCGCCCTTGCTTTCATTTGACCCTGGCAGCGAAATGCGGGCGCCAGTACCAAGGGAACCTGGTACAAGATCCAGTCTCCATCTTTGCGCATCAGAACCATTGTCTGTCCATTGCTGAACATTTGCGCCCGGAGCTGAACTGCCGTTGGATACATCCAGGCATTTATTGGTATTTCTATGGGTAAGTTTGAAGTAACCTCCGCCAGTATGGCTCAATATCCAACGTTGAGCATCACCGCCAATATCATTGTACTGAATTACATCAGCGCCATCTGCATTGCTGTTGCTGACAGCATCCAACACCTGAGTAGTGCCACGGTGAGTAAGCTTATAAGAGCCTCCTTCCTGAAGAGTAATTATCCATTTCTGTGGGTCCCCGCCCAAGTCAAACCATTGGGCAACATTGGCACCCGGAGCAGTGCTTCCGCCGGCAACATCCAATACTTGATTGGTTCCTTTGTGAGTGAGTTTATAAGTTCCGCCGTTGATGACCGGAACGTCTGTTAAGACAAGGGACCATCGCTGGGCATCATCACCGTTGTCGGTCCATACTATTACATCCGTACCGGGAGCAGAATTGTTATTCACCACATCTAAGCAATTATTGGTTCCTTTATGAATCAATTTAAAAAAGCCTCCTCCCGTGGGCTCTATCTTCCATCGCTGCGCATCACCATTTAAGTCCTGCCATTGCTGAACGTTAGTTCCAGGGGTATGGCTATTTGCATCAACATCCAACACCTGATTTGTCCCCTGGTGAGTAAGCTTAAAATAGCCATCGGATTGTAAGGTGATAACCCATCTTTGAGCGGTGGAACCATTGTCAGTGTACTGCTGAACATTGGCGCCACTGGCAGCGCTGTTGGAAGCCACATCTAAACATTGATTCGTTCCTTTGTGGACCAGCTTATAGACGCCGCCTGAAACAATAAGATTGGACCCTGGCCCTCCTGAAATTGTTCCGAACTTTACCTGAACGTTACTTCCACCGGATGACTTGTTAAGGGAAGTAACTGCTGCTATTTCATTTGCACCTGTTTCATATAAGGATGACCATCTCAGGTCTGGCCATGTTGCTGCTCCCCAAGGCTTGTTTCCATTGTACCACGTAGCGCCATAGTTGTCGCTAATACTGATGTTCCCATTGTTTGAGGTCAGCAATAATCTTCCCGAGCTGGCAGATAATACATAAGGGGCACCGTTTTGTCCGGGAAGGTGCGTACCCAGTCCTTGTGCCCAGTTTATTCCGTCATTTGAAATTTTATAATATATTTCGCAGTTATGCGGGCCACATACTTCATAGGCTACAATCCATCTACCATCCAGCATTTTTGTCCAAACGGGCATACCTGGCCTTGCTGCTGTCTCAGCAGGTTCCCAGGCAACGAATATTTCATTTCCCCAGGTAGCGCCGCCATTGGAAGAAATTTTTTCTGAAATGATTTGACTGTAGCCAGGATTTTCGGTTACATGTTTTTCATTCGCATACATTACGGCCAATCTTCCATCATCCAGAATATTAAAGTGAGGTTCATACATTCCTTGTGCACCAATGGTTCCTGCTGCACCTTCTTTTGCATCTATGGTACTTAAATAAGTCCATGAAACGCCCGAATCTGTACTTCTGTAGACAGGAAGACGGAAAGAAGTAGCCCAAATTACGGACCTGCAACTCATTAAAATACTTCCATCGGGCATTAACTGCATTTGTCCGTTGTCCACTTCCCTGCCCGACTCAGATATCATGGAAATTGGTGTCCAGGAACGTCCATTGTCTGTACTTCTTGAGATCTGAAGATCCAATCCTGGCAGAGTGGTATTGTTTATGGTTACTACCGATAGCCAGTCTCCGTTGGTTAATTTTAACATTCGCCCATATTCTGTATTTCCTGGAGTGTCATTAATGACAGAAGGAGCGCTCCACGTCTGGGCAAAAGTAAATTGTACGAAAAGCGACAAAATCAGGAACAGCATCAACGAGAAACTGCTTCTATGATTTTTACAGCCTTTCAAAATGCAAAAGATTTTAGTGCTTTCAGCAGGAAATAGTTTCCTGATAAGGGTTAATTTTAAATTTAGCATATAGTAAATGTTTAGAATTATGCTTAAGGATTAGGAATTGCACACTTTTACATCATCACCTATTCATCGATTATTCTTTAAGTAAATTTGTAAACAGAGTAAAAGCCCATTCAAAATGACCGCACCATGCTCAAGTGAACAAATTCAGCAGGTCTTCACTTTAATGATTAATAAGCTTCTCTAATAATATTTTTCTATCTGATTTTAAGCTGCTTAAGTTTTTATTATTACAAAATCTGAAAACAGAAGGGACTATTTTATTAAAAAAAATTCCATTTTATTTTTAATTGCGTGAGGAAACGAAGGTTGTCAATGAGGACACTGACGATAGCAAAAGTTCAAAAGATAGTTGAGGTCACGGGATAATAATGGCATCAAATTACCGCCAGTGAAGACATTGACGTTGGCATAAATAGATAGGACAATGGAGATTAAATGTCGTATTCACGTTTATAAAACAAAATCTTGTCAACCAGAAACAGATAGTCTTAAAAAAAGACTGCTTTTATTACGACAAGAACAACCATCAGCTTATCCGTATACAAGGACAGTTGTTTTTTCAGGTTGGCCATAGCAATCATCATATAATTTTTAACAGTTCCCTTGGAGAGATTTAAGGCATCAGAAATTTCAGCGTGGGTAAGACCTTCTATTCTGCACATTCTAAAAACCGTTTGTTGCTGTGGAGGCAGCTTTTCAATAGCCTGTTTCAACAATCGGTCGGTTTCAGTGTGCAATAAGAAATTCTCAGCGTTGTTATTAAACTTTTCAACCTGGTCAAGGTATTGCTTCTTCAACTTAAGATCGACGGAAGCTTTTTTAATAAAATTTATGGAAGCGTTCTTGGTAATTCTATATACATAACCGCCAAATGCGAGGTCACTATTTATGTTTTCCCTGTCAAACCATATTTTCAGAAAAACATCGTGCACTATCTCTTCCGCCCACTCCTCTGATTTTGTGATCCTATAGCAGAAAGTATAAAGTATATTTTTATACTTATCGTATAACTGTTTAAAGGCTAGTTCATCACCCAAAATTAGTTTTTGGACTACCGCCTTTTCGTCGTTGGCTATAGTTCTGGTAATCATAATAGGGTTAATTTTAAAAATTAATCTAAGCTAAACGCTTTCTTAAAAAAAAACAAGTGTCAAACTGACATTTTTTTAAAGTAATTGTTTATTTTGTGTTTTTGTTTTAAAATGCCGCTTAAATTCATTACCAACTACCCACTTAAAGACCTTCTAAAATGAGATATTCCGGACAAGCGAGAGTCCTTGTAGCAATTGATTGTATAATTTTTGGATTTGATGGAGAAAACCTGAAATTACTTTTAATGAAAAGAGGAATAGAGCCAGAAAAGAAAAAATGGAGTTTACTCGGAGGATTTATCCAACCAAAAGAGAGCCTTGATGAAGCTGCCAACAGAATTTTGAAGAAGCTTACCGGATTGGAAAATGTATACATGGAACAATTGTATGCGTTTGGAGCGGCTTTCAGAGATCCGGTGGAAAGAACAGTCTCCGTAGCTTATACGGCACTCATAGACATCCATAAATATGAAAGGCAACTGATTGATAATTACCAGGCTGAATGGTTTTTAGTTAATCATCTACCCTCGCTGATCTTTGACCACAATGAAATGGTGGAAGTGGCCAAACAGCGCCTAAAATACAAAGCATCCTCCCACCCCATTCTATTCGAACTATTACCTGAAAAATTTACGATCCCTAAACTCCAGAACCTTTTTGAAGGAGTGTTTGAAACGTCTTTGGACAACAGGAATTTTAGCCGCAAGATATTATCGACAGGCTTACTTGTAAAGCAAGCGGAAAAAGACAAGGAAAAATCGAAAAAAGGGGCATTTTTTTATAAACTGAATAAAGAGAAATACCAGGAAAACTTTCAGGCATTTCTCAATTTTTTACCCAGATCAGAGAATTTAAATGCTACAGTGGAACTGCCTAAATATAAAGTAGCAGATTGATTTTGTCTCCAAAGATTATAAAACGCTGTCTAAACTTCCATAAAACTATTCTCACATTTTACCAATTTATTAAGCAGAATTTGCAATCAAATTTCGAAGCAGACGAGGTGGTTTTACTCAAACCGAATAATAGTAGATCACCTACAAATTACCTTTCGGTCCTCCTCCTGGTCAAAAATTTCATGGTTATTTGTAAAAAAGGTGTTGCTGGATAAGATTAATTACAAAATGTTTAATTTCCTGAAATTTCAATCGTGGAAATAAAAAAAGTATTATGGATCCTTGGTCTGTTTTTATTCATTAAAAACATTTCGCTGGGTCAATCAGTATCCGTAAAAGGATCTTTAAAGGACAGTATAAATAGTTCTCCATTAATGGGAGCAACTGTTATACTTTCAAGTATTAAAGATTCCACTCAATGGATGGGTGCGGTGACAGATGCAGAAGGATTGTTTTACTTTAGGAATGTCTCAAAGGGTAAATACACACTCAAGGCATCATACATCAGTCATAATCCCTTAACCAATTTTATAAATGTAGATCAGGAAAATGTGGACCTTGGAACACTCAAAATGTCCGAATCTATTGCCAGTCTCGAAGGTGTGACTGTAGAGGGAAAAATGCAAAGGGTACAAATTCTGGGTGACTCCCTTCAGTTTAATGCCGAGGCTTTTAAAACAAATCCTGACGCCAATGTTGAGGACCTGGTGACGAAAATGCCGGGGATTACTTCGCAAGACGGAGAATTAAAAGTCAACGGTGAAAAGGTGCAGCAAATCCTTGTAGATGGGAAACCGTTTTTTGGCGAGGATCCAAATATGGCCCTCAAAAATTTACCCGCACAGGTAGTGGACAAAATTCAGGTATTTGACAGACAAAGCGAGCAGTCCCAGTTTACCGGTTTTGACGACGGAGAAACGTTGAAAACCATAAACATTGTAACCCGTCCCGGGATGAACAATGGAGTATTCGGGAAACTGTATGGAGGATATGGATCTGATGACAGGTATACAGCCGGAGGAAATATAAATTCATTCAAGGGAGACAGGAGAATATCCATCGTAGG
>DASPJL010000006.1:0-18122 GCA_035628645.1 Cytophagales bacterium
CTAGAAAAGTGGTATGGAAAAGACAAAGGATCGAAAATCAGCAAAGCGGAATTCTTCGAGATTTGTGAATATGGGATGTCACCTTCAGAAGCTGATTTAAGGAGACTTTTGCCTATGTTGCCTAAGAAGTAGAGATTGGTAAAAAGAGAAATAAGATATTAATATAATGTAAGACAAATGAATATTGGCAGCAATCAATCTTATAACGAAGAATGATCTTCCTTTTATTACATCCCGAAGCATAAGTGGAGTTTGATTAAGTTGTCCTGTTTTTAAATCGGATTTCATTCTATTTATATTTGAATAGAATGAAATCCGATAATTCAAAATGAAATATTTAACTTATTTAATTCTACTTATTGTTTTTACTTCTTGTTCGGTGCTGGAGAAAGATATAGAAAACACGCCAGCCGATATAGAAATTCTATTTCCAAAGTCTGGGGTTACATATTATCAGGGGAAGTTTCCAGATTATATTGTTTTCAAAATAAAGGATAATGAGAAAAATATAAAGAAAATTGCAGTTAGAAGCAATGGGGCGGTTGAATATAATGTAAATGACTTTACTTTTGATATTTATGACGATATACCAGACACTATTTTTGGTATTTCTAGTGTCATGCATAGATATATACAAAATGAAGCTGCAATTACTTTAGAAGCTGAAGAAACTGAAGAGGATGGTAGGATAATTACCTCACTTGAAACAAAATTTAATTTGATTCCTGACTCAGTTATCATTTCAGATCCTGTTATTTCAAACATAGAAGATCTAAGTCCGTGGGACGATATGGTAAATGCAGATATAAAATTTAATATTCAAACAGAATCTGGTGATCTTTCAACAATTTTAGCAATTAGGTTTACTCGTTTTCCTAGCTTAACAGTGTATGAACCGGGGCATTATTTCGGGGGGGCGTATTTTTTTGATAATGATCTTAGCTCCAATGAGTATAGCACCCAAATTCAAACTTCTCAAACAAATAGCGAATTATACGCGCTCGTTTTTGTAAAAAGTGTGATTCATGGTGATGAATTTAAATTTTATTTATTTCCGGTAGGAAAATTATAAAATGTAAAATAATATTCCATTTTGTAATCAAACAGAATGATAAGAGCAGGCATTTGTTTTACGTGAAGCCAGATGTGGAGTAGCTATATCATTCCTCTGGTACAAAGGGTAAAAATTACATTTTGCAGTCTTCTTCTTCTTTCTTATGATGTTGCTATTGCCGCACTACAAACATCATAAATCAAAATAATAAATTAGTCGGTTAACCTATAATAGCCAGAATTTTTTATAGCCGATAAATTATTGTTTTCTTTGATAGTATTTACTTCCTGCTTCGAAATCGTTTCCGTAAATATTTGATCCATAAGGGTTTCCTTGCCTTTAGAAATTTATTAACTAGCACAAAGAAATAGTAATTATTAACCCCTCTTAACTATGAAAATTTTAAAAACACTTCTTCTGCTCTTTGCAGTAGTATCTCTCGGCTTTGCTCAAAGCCCCTCAACTTTCCAACATCCCGGTATATTTAGCAGTCAGTCAGAGCTTGATTTTATTAAACAAACAGTGGCGGCGAATAATGGAAGTCCTTTAATCGCAGGTTATCAGGCATTATCAAATAGCTCCCTTGGAAGTCTTAACTATAACCCTGAACCTTACGCAAATGTTATAGTGGTAGCGTCAGGCGGCGGGCCGGAAGAGGCTGCTTTCAGAAGAGATGCACACGCTGCCTATATTCATGCAATAAAATGGGTAGTAACAGGAAATTCGGCTCACAAAGACAAGGCAATGCAAATCTTAAATGTATGGGCATCTACCTTTGAAAGAATGAGTGTGGATCCTTCCAAACCTAATCAACCAACTTTGGAAGCCGGCTGGGCGCTTCCTATCTGGATTTCAGGTGCAGAAATCATAAAAAGCTACAACAACGGCGCTGCAGGCTGGACTGGCGTATCCAACTTTAATTCTTTTGTGAATAAGATCCTTACTTACGTTAACGGCCCCATAGCTTCCGCTCCTAATTGGTATATTTCCAAAGGATTGGCTCTCATGACTGCCGGTGTTTTTCTAAACAATTCCTCTCATTACAATGCCGGTTATAACATTATCGTTCCTCAAATTGACGCGATTACAACAAGTGGCCAGATTCCTGAACTATTCAGGGATTTTGTTCATTCTCAATATGTGCTTATCGGTTTGGCTCAAGCCGCGGAAGTCGCACATCAGCAGGGTAATGATAACCTGTTCACCAGGACAAATGGCGCTTCCAGACCACGTTTGTTGTTGGGTGCGGAAGCTTATTCGAAATCTTTGCTTGGCACAGGTTCGCCTAACTATCAATCCGCATCTCAATGGGCTAGAAAAAGCGCCCCTTACGAAATATTGCTTTCCCGTTATACTCAATTAAATCAAGATGTTCCTAATGTCCGGGACTATGTAGTGAATCAAAACAGAGTGGAAACAGGTGTAGAAGACCACTTTGTTGGATGGTTTACGGCGACACATTCAGAACTACCAGGAGGCACGCCTCCTCCTCCAAGCTGTACAACAGTTAATGTTCCAGCTACAGTTCAAGCAGAAAACTATTGTTCAATGAGTGGAGTCCAAACCGAAACCACCACTGATTCAGGTAGCGGACAAAATGTTGGATACATTGATACAAATGATTGGATGGGCTATAAAATAACTGTTCCTTCGTCAGGTACATATACGGTTTCCTATCGAGTGGCAAGTCAATCGGGAGGAGGAAGTATTCGTTTGGAAAGACTGGGCGGCGGAGCGGCTTTCGGAACCATTTCAGTTCCTTCTACCGGAGGATGGCAAAGCTGGACGACCATTTCCCATTCCGTTACACTTTCTGCCGGTACCCAAGACGTAGCAATAGTTGCAACAACCGGGGGATTTAATATCAACTGGATACAATTCAGTTCAAATTCTACACCACCAACAGGTGCACCAATTGGACAAACCATCACATTAAAGGGTTTTAATAATATGTTCGTAAGCAGTGAAAACGGAACAGAACCTATGTGGTGCAATAGGGAAGCTGTAGGTGACTGGGAGAAATTTCTTGTTGTGGATGCAGGCAACGGGAAGATAGCATTGAGGAGCATGGGTAAATATGTTTCTTCTGAAAATGGAGCTACTTCAGGAATAACTTGTAACAGGACAGCCATTGGGGGCTGGGAAGCTTTTGACTGGGTTTCTGTTGGATCTAACCAGGTTGCTTTGCGGGGAAACAATGGAATGTATATATGTTCTGAAAATGGAACAGCCGTGATGAGGTGTAACAGAGCAACCTATTCAGGCTGGGAAACTTTCACCTTTGCTGTTACTTCAGCGGCAAGACTGATATCGGGGGAAGAAGAGGTAAAAAATGAAGAAGTTTCAAACTTTTATCCAAACCCTGTTACAGGCAAACTTAACTATACACTTCCTGCCTCAGCTAAAGAACATTCCATTGAAATAAGGGATTTTTCAGGAAAGATCATATCTGTAAAGTCAAGGAAAAACAATGGCAGCGAAAATACCATAGATTTTTCATATTTAAAGCCGGGAATGTATTTGATTAATATTTCAGGAGAAGGATTTAAAAGAACCTTTAAAATTCAAAAGCAATAACAATAAAGTTAGGTTTTATTTGATAATGATGATGTGATAAATATGGGGCTGATGCTCCATATTTATTTTTTACGGGGACTAGTTTCCAAAATATCAAGACCCTATTCAATTCCCTCTAAATCTCCAAAAATCCATACTTGAGTAAACGCTCCGATGCCAACTAGTTTCTTGTCATTTCCTACTTTGGTAAGTGAAACGACCAGATAATCGTCCACTTCAATTTGCTCCAACGGAATTTCTATGGAAGATTCCATCGCTTTTTGTTGTACTGCTTCCTGGTGATTCTGCAGAACAGGGTTAGTCAGGTAAGCGATCCCAACGAAAGCAGCCAGCAACACCAGGTTGATAAGTATTTTAAACACTTTAAATAATATAACTCCGCCTACTATTATGGCAAGCACGATTAGAATTGTCTCAAGCGATGGGAGGTATTCCATTTTTATAGTTTGTTTTAAGTGGGGAGTGGGGAGATGGAAGTGGGAAGCACGAAGTTTTTTACTTCCATCTTCCCGCTTCCAACTTCCTACTTCCTTTTAATTCAATGCCCCTTCCTTATTAATGTACTCAAACAAAGGGTCAATATTTACTTTAAGCGTTTTCTCAAATATTGCCTTCAGGTCTTCAGGATAAGGATGCTTAAATTTCCATTGGTCATAATAGGTTTGGATTGCCTTATCAAGCTTATTTTTATCCAGTGAAAGTTCAAGAATATACATCCAGATTGCAGCTTTTAAATATACAACGGCGCCATATTCCTGTTTATCGGTGAAAGAGGCTGAAGGTGTTTCTATTGGCTTTTCCATTGGCACCTTACTTAAAGCATTATAAATCATACCAAGAAATTCATCTGCCGGTTGGGCTTTCACTTCCTTAGGAATATTATTCCCAAATAAACTATTGCCCCGGTATTTTTCAGCTTCATAGCGGAATTGATAATAAGAGTTAATTCCTTCATCCATCCAGGCATGTGTCCGCTCATTACTGCCAAGAATACTGAAAAACCAATTATGCCCTACCTCATGAGTTATTACCGCATCAAGGCTTTCTTCATCGGCATCGGGTTTGGTTATCAATGTTATCATAGGATATTCCATTCCTCCTGAATTAGCATTATCAGGACCTTCCACAGCCTGAACGACCGGATAAGGATATTCCCCGATCCACCCTGAATATTTCTTTACAGCATCTTTTATATAATCAGTCCCTTTTTCCCAATGTTTGCTACCATTGGGCTGATGATAAGCAAAGACATCCACGGTTTTTCCTGAAGCCAGTTTCAAAGTATCATATTCAATAATAAAGTCTTTGTCTGCAAACCAGGCAAAATCGTGAATGCTGTCACTACTATAGTTTAGCGTTTTGTAAGGACTTGTGCCTATATAATTGTACTTTTTATTGTCTTCGCCATTTAAATAATTGTAACCTCCGGTTTCCTTGTAAACGGCCAGTTCACTCTCATTTTCCAATAATCCTGAAGCGCCTACAATGTAGCTGGAAGGTAGGGTTATATTTACATTAAAGGAGCCGAATTCACTGTAAAACTCGCCTTGATCAAGGTAAGGCATAGGATGCCAGCCTTTTCTGTCATATACTGCCGGTTTGGGGTACCATTGACAGAGCATATAAGAATTGCCGTGGTGTCCCATCCTTGAAATATAGGTTGGGAGCTTTACCAGGAAAGGAGTGGTGATGGTTACTCTTTTGCCCGGTTCAAGACTTGAAGGTAATAAGATCTTAATGATGTCAATATTTTCAGGATCTTCTTCGATTCTGGCCTTTTGTCCATTCACGTGAAAATTCAAACTGTCAATCGATCCTTTATCTTTCATGCTTTTCCAAAGTTTCTTTCCGTCTTTGTCTCGAAAGAGCTGTTTGGCAAAAGCCGTCCTTTTATTTTTATAGGCATTGGGCCACAGGTGAAACCAGATGAAATTTAAGGTGTCAGGCGAATTATTGGTATATACCAGGTTTAGGAAGCCTTTTAAAGTATGTTCTTTGTCATTAAGGGAAACATCTATCGTGTAGTCTACATGTTGCTGCCAGTAAGCTTCTTGAGCAAACGAATTAACTGAAAATAATAGCAGGATCCCTATCAGGAGGTTTTTCATGTGTATATATATATTGCTTTTTTAATGGTCATAAGTTGAATTTAAAACGCTAAATATAATTATAGTATTTGAACATTTTCAGTTTGAAAGCAAAGACATGAGTCAGAGCTTCCCTGTCTATTGCCTTTGAAATCTTTAAAACTCGCTAAGGATATAAGTAACAGAAGGAGACGAAAGGGGAGGAGCGTGGGAGTTGTCAAGCAAAACCAAGCGTTTAAGGCAAAAATACTGGAGGTTATGTTTGTTTCCGGTAGAGGCGGTAAAACCCCAGACCACAGAAGTTTTACCTTCAAAGATGTCATTGATAAGATCGATATTTCCTTCAAATGCTAAAGACCCATCCAGATAAACCGTGATCTTTTGTGTTTTAGGATTCCAGCTAAACCGGAAGTCGTGCAAGTAATCATCTTCAAGGTTGAAAGTATCCGAGCCGGCAGTCCAGGTGGTTTTATGATAATTGGTGCCATTGGTGAGAAAAGCTACATGGTCACATAAAGGATCATTTTGAGTTTCGTTGAAATAAGTGTCAAATTCAATTGCAATAGAGGGAGCTATATAATTTCCTCCGAAGTATTCACGGCGCCACCTGCCATAACCCAGACATTCGCCATAGGTACCAAAAGCATTAAATCCCCGCTCGTCGTTGTGTAGCACGAAGGTGATGCCATCTGCACCCAAGTCATTTTTATCTCCCAGGTAAATATTAAATTCAATTTCGAAAGGATTTTTTAAGTTAAGTCTGGAAGAATTATACGCAATTCCCTCACTATATGGTTGATCTGCTGTAAGTCTGATGCAGCCATTGTCCATATAAACTGCATCGCCCATTAAATGGTATTGAGCCGTAAGCGGGAATACCGACAGCAGCAATATGGGGAGAATGGATAGAAAGCTCATCTTAAAATGTTGGAAAAAGAGGGAAATATTGCTTTTAACGAAAAAAAGATTTCCGGGATGAAAATTTTAGAAAGCTTTTTAATCCGATTTGTAAATTATTCTTGCTTTCTGATACAGCTACAACTTGTCTTTGAGCTATTTTAACCCCAGTCAATGAAAACAAAATATGTATATCTCTTCAATTCTGATTAACTTTGGAACTTTAGAGATCAAAAATCTTTTATATATAATTAGAATAAATTCAAAATAAAAATTGTATGGAGGATAAATTGCAAAGTGTAATCATTATAAAATTTAATGAAGATAACTTATTTAAAGGTTATAAGATTACAAAGAAAAACACCTGGTCTGACTTTAAGATTAGTCCTGACAGAATGGAAAAAAGTGATTTTGTTTACGCAAAGATCACAGGAACTGAGGAGTATTTAATTCTTAAGGACCGATTTAATGAGAAGGAAAGAATTCTGAGTGAAAACAGATAGTCACTATTTCTTTAAAAATTGTTTAAAAGGAAATATATTTTTGTTCCCCAATAAACGCCAATGAAATCCCCGGCCTCACATATGACTAGCCGGGGATTTCACATATAGAAAACAACCACAGATTTAAATAAAAACAACCCCATGGATATTTTTGTAGGAAGTCTTCCTTTTAAACTTAAAGAAACGCAGTTGAGGGAGCTATTTGAAAAGTATGGAGAAGTTGTTTCTGCAAAAATTATAATTGATAAGATCTCAAGACAGAATAAAGGTTTTGGTTTTGTTGAAATGCCTGACGAAGCAGCCGCTTTGGCAGCCATAAAAGAACTTAATGGAACCGAAGTCGAAGGAAGAGCAATTGTGGTAAGCAAATCTGAAAAGAAGGATGTTGAAAAAAAAGCTTTTCTTGACAGAAACAAAGGAGGAAACAAACCAGATAGAAAATTCTCAAATAAAAGATCTTTCAGTAATGAGGATAGAAAAAAGAGAAATTATAAAGGTGGGAAAACAGACTTATAATTATTAATGTGATTAAATATGTCAATGATTCATTTATCGAATCTCACACCTCACACCTTAAACCCCAAACCAATTTTAAATGAACTATAACTTACTTAAATCTTCAATGGGCCACCTTAGAATTGTCGGTTTTATTGAAGGATTGTCTTTTCTGTTTTTGTTGGGAATTGCCATGCCAATGAAATATATGGCTGGACAACCCGAGTTGGTTAGAATAACAGGCATGATTCACGGAGTACTTTTCCTTCTTTATGTGGCCTATGTTATCGTTGTGAAATTTGGATACAATTGGTCCATTGGAAAAACATCCCTGGCGCTTCTGGCTTCATTGGTTCCTTTCGGTACTTTTTATGCAGATGCGAAGCTTTTCAGAGAGGAGTAGCTTTGACTTTAACCACGGAGGCCGGCGAGTTTTAACAGAGGTGCACAGAGATTCTTTTTTGTGGGTAAGGGAGAACTTTTACTCAGGACTTTCTCAAACCTTCTTCCAAGTGAAAATAGGTAACAAGCCTCATGAAAATGACTAAGAAATACTTATCCAACTTCCTTGAGCCCCGAACCTCATTCCTCAAACCTGTATGAAATCTGCTTCCATTAGCGACATAAAAAAGGAATTAACTAACCTGGAGGCAAAGGAGTTGCTTGATTTTTGTTTGCGTCTTGCAAAATACAAAAAGGACAACAAAGAACTCCTGGGATATTTGCTATTTGAATCTCATGATGAACATGCTTATGTTCAAAAAATAAAAGCAGTTATCGACGAGCAATATGATGAAATAAATAAGAGTAACTTATATTGGGCCAAGAAGAGCTTGCGAAAAATTCTCAGAAATACCAATAAATATATTTGTTATTCGGGAAAAAAGGAGACAGAGATTGAATTGCTGATTTACTTCTGTTCCAAACTTAGAGATTCAGGAATCTCCTATCAAAATAGTACTGCGCTCACCAATCTGTTTCACGGGCAGATCAAGAAAATAAATAAGGTGTTGGATTCCCTTCATGAGGATTTAAGGTATGATTATCAGAAGGAAGTGGAGGAATTAATGTGATAATGAGTTGATGTGATAATATGATAATGGTTACTTCCGGCCTCATTATTAATGGTTATATGAATAGATTAATTTTAGACAAATCGAAACTTTTGGAGGGGTTTAAACCCCTCCAAAAGTTTGCTCTAACGGCTGGATGTTTTACTTAACTTAACCCGATGATTTAACCTCATTTCTTTAAATTTCTTTAATAGTTAAGCCAATAGATTTAACTTTGGGCAAAATTATTTAAATGGAAATAGCAGGAAAAATTATCTCCCTTCTGCCTTTGCAAAAAGGAACCGGAAAAAACGGAGAATGGAAAAAACAGGAGTTTATCTTAGAAACCCAGTCAAATTATCCCAAAAAAGTATGTATTGCTTTGTGGGGTCCCAAAATTGATCAGTTTAAGGTGAAGGCCGGAGATATAATTACTGCAAAAATAGAGGTAGAAAGCAGGGAATTTAACGGAAAATGGTATACCGATATAAAAGCCTATCAGATCAATAGTAATTCCACCAATGAGAGTACGTCTGATGATGATTATTCTCAGGATACCAATTATAAAAACCAGGTGGAAAATGATTTACCTTCGTTTGATGCAGACGATCTTCCTTTTTAGGAATAATTAACCACGGAGAAAAAGGGAGGTAATAATGGAGGTAACAGAGTTTAGACTCCGTGTTTCCTTTGGTTAATCTCCAAATTTCTCTGTGGTAAAAATATTTAAAGTGCTCCCAATTGTTTAAGGAATTTTTCAGAGTTAGCCTTTACATTGGCTGGGGGATTCATGTTTATGGATTTTTTGAAGTTCTTGATGGCATTTTTCTTATCCCCTTTAACAAAATAAGCTTCGCCTAAACTATCCCATACATTAGCACTTTTTGGAAAACGTTTTGTATTCAACGTAAAAATCTCAATGGATTTATCATGGTTTCCTTGTTGAAGCAGTTGATAGCCATAAGTATTAATTTCCGGCTCTGATGCAACCGCTAATGCCTCTTCCAGAAGCTTATCTGCTTCAGCTTCTTTTCCCACTTGTCTGAAAAGACCTGATTTGATGTTTAATGTGGTGAAATTTTTATTTTGAGCAATAGCCCTATCAATCCATTCTAAAGCTTGCTCCGTGTTTAAATTGTTCTGAAGGGCATAATTGGCAGCGCTTGAATAACCTTGCCACGTAAATCCTATCGGACCTTTTAGTTCGTCAGCAGCGTTTGACATTACAATATCGTCAACAGCAAGCTCTATTTTAACAGGAAATTGTTTCTTTTCCCAGTTAAGGGTAAGTACAGCCGAATTTTTGGTAAGATCCGTAAAATTAAAAGTGAGTTGTTCTGTATGAGGTATTTCTTTTAATTGTACCTGGGCTCTCATTTGATCTTGTGCCGAATCATAAAAGTAACTTCCCCATGACTTATAATCTTTTGATAAAATAAGTTCTGCTGTATTGTCATCATTTACGACAAAGAATAACCCGTAAGAACCGGCCGGAACTTCTGTTCCTTCTACTTTCGAAGGATGAGAAAATTCAATTACTGTATTTTCATTTGCTCCTGCTCTCCACGGAGATTTGTTACCGTTTCCAAATCCCTCAACATTCCATCCATAAGGAACGAGGGCACCCCATATTTCCCGTTTATTTACCGAAGGACGGGAATACTTTACTACTACTGTTGAAATTCCAATGGTTTGTGAAACCATGGCTGCAGGACTAGGCGTCCGTGGAATACTTATGCCTTGCGAAAAAACATTAAATGAAGTCACTACAAGGAGAAGTGACACGATGGACAAAAAAGTTTTCATTTTAAAAGTGTTGAAATGATTAACGGGATCAATAATTGATTTGGTCTTAAATGTATTACCCTTTTCTTTTTTAGCGAGAAAAAGTAGGGTCGTTGGGAGGCAATCTCGATAACAGATCTTAGGAAGCTATATTTAGTCTTTATTTCTTGTTGATTATCGGATTCTAAATTAAGGAGTTACAAGCAAAAACGGAATTGTTTTTACCAGTATTTTTGAAAATTATCAGATGAACAGAGCCATCTGTTAAAGAACAATGATCAACTGTTCCTTCTTTTACTTACTTTTCCCGCCATTTTCTGTTTATCCTTAAATCCGTAATTGTATTGTTTGGCATTGCTTTGCTTCTTTTCGTGAAAAGCTCCTCCTGACTCGTTTTGATTACTGGTTTTTTCCTTTGGGTTGGATTCAGTATCCGGGTCTCTTTTTTGTTCGTCGGTTTCGACTTTCAGATCAACAGGTAAAGCTGCTTCAGGTATTTTTCCGGTTGATTGTTCTATTTTCCTGATCAAACTAAGTTCAATATCTGTGGCAAAAGTGACGTACAAAGGCTTATTCTCTTCCTCATTAATGCGCCTTTGTATGCGCTCCACATATGTTTCTTTTTCAACAGGCAATTCAAAATGAAAAATAAAGGGAATGTTTGTTAGATCAGGTGATGGGGCTGCTTCATCTGCTATAACTAAAACCCTGAACTTACCAGCTTCTTTAAATTCGTTAATGGAACTAAAGCCTTCCTGGTCAAAATCCAACGGCTTAAAAAGTGCTGCTTCGTCACCTATCCGCTGTTTTAATTTGGCGTAAACCTTTGCTGCTGTTACACGGGTATTTACAAAAACAATGGCCTTAGGATAAGCATTTGAATTGCTTAATAAAAGGTTAAGTAAGTTAAGTTTGGTCCTGAAGTTCGGCACATGATACAAAACCTGATCATGGGATTCTATCTGCGCTTCCACCGGAGCATTCACTTCAATTAAAGCCGGGTAGTTAAGAAATGGACTGATCAAACGGTCGAGTTTGTCGTGCATCACTTCACAAAAAACAAGATGCTGACACTTTGAAAGACTTCTTGCAATTTCGGAAACAGGTAATTGCATTCCTTGTTTAATGAATAAGTCTGCATCATCAAGTATAAACATGCTGATCTTATTCATATTGAGGGCCAACTTCAGATAAATGGCCCTGACCCGATCGGGAGTTCCTACCACTACATCCACACCATCCGCTAGTGCATCCAGTTGCGGCTCCATTCCAACACCGCCAAATAGTCCTAAAGTTCTTATACTGGTATTTTTGCCAAGAGCGTTAAATTGTTCTACTACCTCAAGAACCTTTTCTTTGTCCGGCACAAGTACCAAGGCCCTGGGAGCTTCCTCGTGGGCAAATTTCAGGCGCATTAAAACTGATAGCACATATGTTGTGGTTTTACCTATTCCTTCCGGACCGACAGCTATAATATCCTGTCCCCCATTTATCCGTTTCATGGTTTTATCCTGAATTTCTTTAGGAGCGGTATACCCGGCCTCATTCATTGCCGACAACAATTGCTTATTGATTTTTAATTTATCTGACCACACAAGATCTGTATTTAGTTTAGGATGGTGCAAAAATAGGCAACTTATTTCAGTATAATTTCCTTATCTCATCTTTTTGAAAAATGAACAAAAGCATTTGGAGGGCTTAGTGCGAATTTGAGGACTATTCCTTAAGTCAATCCTGCATTAATGCATGTTTTATTCTTTTAATAGGAGAGTAATATTCTGCACAATTAATCCTACTTTATTCAATTATATAGGCATAATTTTCATGGTTGGTTTAAAGTATGCGTATTCCTTTCAGACATTTACATATAATACTATTTCTGGTATGCCCCGTTTTAGGTTTTTCACAAAAGCCTGATTTGCGTTTCAAACATATTTCATCGATAGACGGACTTTCTCACAATTTCATAAGAAATATCGTTCAGGACTCTAAAGGTTTTATGTGGTTTGCTACCGCAGACGGATTAAACAGATATGATGGATATAAGGTAAAGTTTTATAAAAATGAAATAGGAAACAACAAAAGCCTGAACCATAATGATGTGTGGCTGCTTTTTGAAAACAGCAGAAAGGAGTTATTGATTGGAACCAGATTTGGATTGGATATATACAACCACGATCAGGATAATTTTTTAAGGGATCCGGTAATTGGAAGTCGTAATGTAAGTTGTATAACTGAAGACAACGATAAGAACGTTTGGGTATGTACCTGGGGAGAATTATTTTACTTTGACAAAACCATTAACAAATTTAAAAAGTACGAATGTGAAGGTCTTGACGAGTACATGAGTCAATTGACCGTTGACAGCAAAGGAAACTTTTGGCTTAACTCCAAAGTAAACGGACTCTTCCTGATTGATAAAGTCAACAGAAAGCTTATTCCTCAAACAGCACTAGATGTAAATCAAGTTAATTTTATCTATGAGGATAAAAAACAAAACTTGTGGATTGCCTCCTGGGGAGTAGGATTAATTTTGTATGATCCAATTAAAAAGACCTCACAAGTATTTTCAAACAAAGTGAATGATCCTAACAGCAATACGATACTAACTATCGGAGAAGATGCCGACGGTAATCTTTGGCTAGGAACTGAAAACGGCGGGCTTTATATTTTCAATACTAAAACCCACGAATTTTACAACTACAAGAACAATGAAATTGATCCACAATCATTAGGTTCAAACAGTATATACAAAATATACAAGGATAGGAATGACAACATGTGGCTCGGCACTTTCGGTGCAGGCGTTGAATTCACTGAAATAAGGTCTTTTACACATATTAAAAAGAATGTCTTAGATAAAAATAGTTTGAGTAGCAATAATATTTCTTTCTTACAAGAAGATGCCGAAGGAAATCTCTGGATTGGAACAGATGGGGAAGGTCTGAATATGCTGGATAGGGAAACCGGGATTTTTAAACATTATAAACATGATCCCCAAAATATGAACTCTCTTAGCAACAATGTGGTAACGGAAATTTATGAGGATAAGGAGGGGTATTTATGGCTTGGATATTGGGCAGGTGGAGTGGACCGTTTTGATAGAAGGAAGAACGAATTTGTTCATTTCAGAAGCAATGGGAAAGATCCTACATCACTTTGGGATGATAACATTGTTAGGATTTATGAAGATAAACAGGGTGTACTTTGGTTTGGAACCGGAAATGGTCTTGGATATTTAGACAGAAAAAGTCAAAAATTTATTTCTTATAATAATATACCAGCGCTTAAGAGTTTTACGGGTGACATATTGGAGGATAGTGAAAATCGCTTTTGGGTTGGTACTTTTGATGGATTAAATTTATTTAATCGGGAAACCAAAGAGAATTATGCTTTTCTGCATACAGAAAAGGATTCTACCTCTTTAAGCAATAACATGGTTTATGATGTCTTTGAAGACAGCAAGAAAAATGTCTGGATTGCCACTGCCGGTGGATTAAATTTATTTAACAAGAAGACAAGGACTTTTAAAAATTATACTAAAAAAGACGGACTTCCAGTAGATGCCATCTATGGAATATTAGAAGATGACCACAATAATTTATGGCTAAGTACATCCAATGGACTTTGTAAATTCAATCCTTCTGCCAAGACTTTTAAAACTTATACTGTAAGTGATGGTTTGCAGGGGAATTTTTTTAAAGAAAATACTTTTTTAAAAACAAAAAAGGGCGAGTTATTATTTGGAGGAAATAATGGTTTCAATATTCTGAACCCTGACAATATCAAGAGTAATTCTGTCATTCCTCCTGTATTCATTACGGACTTCAGGATTTTCAATTTACCGGTAGAGGTTGGAAAAAAAGGATCGCCATTGACAAAACAAATCACGGAATCAAAGGAAATTGTTTTGAGTTACGAACAGTCTGTTTTCTCATTTGATTTTACAGCCTTGAATTATAGGTCTCCTGAAAAAAATGAATATGCCTACATACTTGAAGGATTGGAAAATGACTGGAATTATGTAGGAAACATGAGAACATCTACCTATACACACCTTGATCCCGGAGAATATGTTTTCAAAGTAAAAGCTAGCAATAACGATGGACTGTGGAACGAGGAGGGCACCAGTATAAGTATAATAGTTACCCCTCCTTTCTGGCAGACTTTATGGTTCAAATCATTGGCAGGTTTATTTATTCTTTCCGCTGCTTTGGGGCTGCATTCTTATAGATTGAGCTCCATTAAGAAACAAAAAGCCAAACTTGAAGAAAAGGTTAGGTTAAGAACCCAGGAAATTTCTTCACAAAAAGAAGAACTTGCTGCACAATCTGATATTCTTCAGGCCACAGTTTCCGAGCTTGATTTTCAAAAACAACATGTGGAAACCTTATTCAATGAATTGACAGACAGTATAAAGGCAGCCCAAGTCATTCAAAACTCCATACTTCCCTCTATTACTTATATTAAGCAATTTCTTCCTGATTTGTTTATTCTGCATAAACCCAAAGATGTAGTTGGTGGTGATTTTTACTGGTTTAATGCAATTAATGGGAATCTTGTATTTGCTGCCGTGGATTGTACAGGTCATGGTGTGAGTGGTGCATTCATGTCAATTACGGGCCATCATCTTTTGAATAAATGTATTTTACCTTATGAAGACTTGTTGGCCTCCCAAATTTTGGATAGGTTAAATAAAGAAATTATAGAGGAGCTAAATCAAAATACGGAGGAAGACAAAATCCTTGATGGAATGGACATTTCTATCTGTATCATTAATAAAAAAGAAAATACGCTACAGTATGCCGGGGCTTCCAATCCGCTTTATCTGATCAGGGATAATGAATTGAAACAGATAAGAGGAGATAAACATTCTGTCGGATTGTCCATAACCGGTGAAATTAATCCTTTTGTAAATAATGTGATTGATATTCAGAAAGGAGATGCATTGTATTTGTTTTCAGATGGTTATGCAGATCAATTGGGTGGAGAACACGGGACTGATAAATTCCTTTATTCAAGGTTTAGAAAATTACTTCTTGAAATAAATGAAAAGGACATGGACCAACAGTTGAGCCTTCTTGATCAAAGCCTTTCAGACTGGAAAAAAAACCAGGAACAACTTGATGATGTGCTTGTAATAGGATTTAGAATTTGATTGAGTTGTTATAATGAATGTAACAAAAAATTAAACTTTCAGGAGACATTAATGACTTTACATAAAAGAATGATAGTTACTACTCTGGACTATCATTAAAACCACCCTGTCTTACCGACAAAAGGGCCTGAGTAGTTACGATTATCTGACGATTTTCTTAGTTTGGTTATCAAATAGGCGTCTTTTATACCAATACCTTATCTTGATTTTTATTTATTTTTATTTGTGCAAATTGCTTTCAATCAATTTGTTAAATATAAATTAATACATATTGATCCATATTTCAAATTGATAATTTGTCCTTCCTGCTATATTCTTCAACATTTGAGTAATAAAACATTCTTGATAAAAAATACATTTTATTTAACCCTTAAATTTTTAAAAAGCAATGGAACCTTTCTACAATACCCCCCTTTATTTTTGGACAGTTTATAAGCTAAGAATAATCTTAAGGAATTAATCGTTTTTGCAAATTCAATAAGAACGGGTATTTCTTTTAACCCCGAACTGTTTTTCTCCGGGAGGAATAATTTCTCCTTAAATTTCTTTCAAGAACCTCTAAAATACACGCTGACTCAGAAGATTATTTATTCCGAATAGTGTGAATATTTCATATATCTATTAACCCCAAAATTTATGAATAGTAAATCTATACCCTTATTAATTCTCCTCTTCATGATGGTTTCCGTCATGGTTTATGCGCAAAGTGACGGGCTGCCCCGTGGCGCTCATCAGATGCCTTATAAAAGATATGAAGCAACTACGGTGTCTTTAGGAGGTGGAGCTACACTTTTGGGACCTACTTTCGATCAGAAGAAAGTGGAGTCAGAGGCCAGTGATCAGATCTGTGCCAGTTTGAATGCAACCAATTCATCTGTAAAATGGAACCTTACCCAAGCAGCGCAGGGATTGGTATTGCGTTTCAGTATGCCTGACGGAGCTGGTGGCGGTGGACAAAATGGAAGCCTTGCTTTATATGTAAACGGTACCTTTGTTCAAAACATCAACCTTTCATCCAAATGGGCCTGGCAGTATTTTAGTCCTAATCCGGGCGATGGTACAAAAGATCCTACAAATTCACCTTCCTCAGGATGGACAGCCAGGATGCGTTTTGATGAGGTTAGGGTGAAGCTCGCTTCTTCCATTGCTTCCGGAGCTGAAGTCAAGCTGCAAAAGACCTCTTCAGATGGTATAAATTATCTCGTAGATTTTATTGAAATGGAGCCTATCCCTGCTGCTGTAGGTCAACCTGCTAATTATATCAATGTAACTTCCAAAGGCGCAGTACCCAATGATGCCGTAGATGATATGCAGGCTTTTTCCGATGCCATAGGAGAGGCGAGAACTACCGGCAAAAGTATATATGTGCCGGCAGGTCGTTTTCTTTTAAGTCGTAAATTAGATCTTATCAATATTAATAATGTCACTATCCAGGGCGCGGGAATGTGGCACACCGAATTATATTTTACAAACCCTTCACCGGGTAATGGCGGTATCGAAACCGGTGGTACAGGTATGCATATGAAGGATTTCTTTATGAATACTGAAAACACAACCCGGGCACTTCCTTATAAAGGTTTTACAGGAGGGTATGGCACCAATTCAACGATAGAAAGAGTTTGGGCAGAACATTTTGAATGCGGGGCCTGGATTGCAAACTGGTCGGGTCCGTCAACCGCTCAAACGGATGGATTGCTAATTACAGAATCACGTTTCCGTAACAATTACGCTGATGGTGTTAACTTTTCAAAGGGAACAAGCAATTCCATCTGCGAACATTCGAGTTTCAGAAACAATGGAGACGATGCCATGGCGTCCTGGTCTTCTTTCGATGGCCCTGCCTGTCTGAACAATGAATTCAGATACTGTACTGCCGAAAATACCTGGCGGGCTGCGGGTATAGGTTTCTTTGGAGGAGGAGGACATAAAGGCCATCATCTTCTGATAAAAGATGGAATAGAAACAGGTATTCGGGTAAATTCTGATTTCCAGGGTGTTGCCTTCAGTACCGACCGATGGATGGAAATATCAGAAACTACTGTAATAAGCTGTGGTACAAATGCCAATTTGTGGTACAATCGATATGGTGCAGTTGATATCTTCACACGATTATATAATCTGCAAAATTTAAGGTTAAGAAATGTTGACATCCTTAATTCTCAGAAAGATGCCATTATGATTTACACGGTGAATCCAAGCTACACGATCACCAATCTTGAATTGATTAATGTGACCGTAGATGGAGCCGGAAAAGACAATAATATCAACAACTACACTTCCGGTACTTATGATGATTATGCCGGACATGGTCTTCTTGTTCTTCCGAATGTAAACGGCTCAATGACTACTCAAAACCTGCTTATCAGTGATGCTCCGACTGCAGCCATCAGTAATGAGTCAAGTGCAACTTTTACCATAAATACCATTGGAAATGTGGCCGTAACAGGTGTAGGTATAAGTCCGACTTCTGCTATTTCAATACCTCAGGGAGGCACATCTCAACTTACAGCGAAT
>DASPJL010000007.1:0-26316 GCA_035628645.1 Cytophagales bacterium
ATTGCTTTACAGAAAAATATTGGCAGAGAAATTAGCTCTTTGGCACCCTTTGCTCAGGAATAGCTGGCACCCTTTACTCAGGAATTAGTGGCACCCTTTCGCCAGGAATAGGTGGCCTCCTTTGGCAGGAATATCTAGTCAGACTAAAATTAACCGGACATAACCAAGCGCAATTAAAAGTGCGGTAGTCAAGAATTTATATTTTTTAGAGAAGCCATCAGGTTTAAGAAGGTTGAAAATGGAAAGCAAACTATCAAAACGACTTGCTGATGTTGTGAACGCTCTTCCCTTAAAAGACGGTATAAGAGTTTTAGAGATCGGATGTGGTCCCGGAGCAGCAGCAAGAGAAATTTCAAAGCGAATCGGCAATGGATATGTTCTTGCTATTGACCGTTCTGCCAAAGCAATTCAACAAGCAATTGCTAGTTCACAGATAGAAGTAGAAGCAGGTAAACTTTCATATAGACGAGCTGAAATTGAGAATTTTGAGCTTGAGGCCAACGAAAAACAGTTTGATATTGCCGTTGCAGTAAGAGTTGGAGCCTTGGACGGACGACATCCCGAAATTGAAAAACAAGCTTTACTCAAAATTGCCAATGCATTGACAAAGAAAGGAAAACTTTTTATCGACGGTGGAAACCCGTTAAAAGAAATACCACTTGATAAATTTAGATAGATGAATGACACCGTCTTTTTTTTAAAAAGAGGGCATTGTTATCAAATAAGCCATTAATCAAAAAGATATTGAAAATTTATGAGTTATCTCTACTCATAGCTGCTAACCACTATTGTCAAACGTATACACTCTTTTAATTATTAGCTGGCAGCCTTAGGTCAACAACTTCAAAAACATTTGTGAGAATAATTGAAAAATAATTTGCGTAGTTAAATAGCTACATTTATATTTGTAGTCAAATAGCTACGTAATGAATTTAAGACGAGACGTATTTCAAGCCATAGCCGACCCGACAAGAAGGGCCATACTTGTGTTGGTAGCCTCCCATTCCATGACAGCTGGCGCAATAGCCTCAAACTTTGACACAGCAAGACCGACTGTTTCAAAACACTTACAAATACTCACAGAGTGTGAATTGCTTGAGCAGGAGCAAAACGGCAGAGAGATTTATTATCACTTCAATCCCAAAAAAATGAAAGAAATAGCTGATTTTATCGAACCCTTTCGCAACCTGTGGGATGACCGCTTTAATAAGCTGGAGTCCATTATGAAGAATTATAAACCCAAAAAATAGGATATTATGGAACGGAAAACGAAGATCCTTGCCGAAGACGGCAAACAAGAATTGGTAATCACAAGGGAATTTGATTTACCATTGGAATTGCTTTTTAAAGCGTACGTAGAGCCTGAAATTGTTGAGCAATGGATGGGAACGAAGGTGCTGAAACTTGAAAATAAAAAGCACGGCGGTTACCTATTTGAAACAAGCGATCCTCTGGGAAATAAACACAGGTTCAATGGGGTAATCCATGAGTTTAGCCGTGACCAGAAGATCACACGGACATTTGAAATGGAGAATACCCCTTTCCCCGTGCAGCTAGAGTTCCTGGAATTTGAAAAACTTACTGACGACACCAGCAGGCTCAACATGCATATTGTATATAAATCAATTGCCTACCGTGACCAAATGTTGCAGTTACCCTTTGCTCAAGGTATAAATATGGCACATAATAGGTTACAGGAGACTGTAAATAAGTTAAAATAAATTGGCTACGAAGGCGCGAAAACACGAAGTAAACTTTGCGCCCCGGACGCGAACAAAGTAGCCGAAACTTAAATAAATTAGCCACATAGTCACAAAGAAGTTTTGTCTTTGTGCCTTTAGTGTCTCAAACCTCAAAACACAAATTATGAAAAAAAGAAACAAAATCATTTATTGGATTGCAACTGTCTTTTTGGCTTTTGGCATGTTGGCAGGCGGCGTGCAACAACTGTTGCAAATTGGAGGTTATGTTGAAATAGTTACTCAACTGGGTTATCCGATGTATTTATTATCCATCCTAGGTGCGTGGAAGATATTGGGAGTAGCAGCATTGCTTATTCCGAAGTTTCCTTTAGTGAAGGAATGGGCCTATGCAGGCTTCTTCTTTGCTATGTCAGGAGCGGCAATTTCACATATTGTCGTCAGTCAATCCTTTATTGAGGCACTTCCTTCACTGATATTACTGACTATGACTGTGATATCCTGGTACTTCAGGCCAGAAGATAGAAAAATTATTGTTACTCATTCATAAATGAACAGTATGAATCCTAAGGTAGATTGGTTTTTTAATAAAGCTACTCAGTGGCAGAAAGAATTTGAGCAATTGAGAATGATCATGCTTGACTGTCAGCTAGTCGAAGAATTGAAGTGGGGGCAGCCCTGCTACCTGTTTGAAAACAGAAACATCGTTTTAATGCATGGATTTAAAGAATATTGCGCTCTTCTGTTTTTCAAGGGTGCCTTGTTAAAAGATCCCAACGGTATTCTGATCCAACAAACGGAGAACGTACAGGCTGCTCGTCAGATCAGGTTCACCTCTGTACAGGAAATAGTGGAGATGAAGTCCATTCTCAAATCTTATATTTATGAAGCTGTTGAAGTGGAAGAATCCGGTTTGAAAGTGAATTATAAAAAGACAACTGAGTTCGCAATTCCTGAAGAATTTCAAACTAAGTTGGATGAAAGCCCGGCTTTAAAAACTGCATTTTATGCATTGACACCAGGACGGCAAAGAGCATACATCTTTTATTTTTCTTCGGCCAAACAATCCAAAACCCGAGCGGCAAGGGTTGAAAAATATGAGGAGCAAATTCTCAATGGCAAGGGACTAGACGATTAGTTAGATTGACCTACACAAATAGAAAGCAATGCAACAATGGGAAAAACAGAAAGCCGGGAATTGGGAATTGTTAAAACATTTAAGGCTCCCATTGACCTTATTTGGAAAGTCTGGACGAATTCCGAACGCATTGCAATCTGGTGGGGGCCAAAAGGGTTTACCAACACCATTCACCATATGGACTTTGAGGAAGGCGGCAAATGGAAATTTACAATGCATGGGCCGGACGGAACCAACTTTCCCAACAAGAGTATCTTCAAGGAAATCATTCCGTTTAAGAAAATCGTGTTGGAGCACTTCAATCCGCATTTCTTTAGCACGGTTCTTTTTGAAGCTAAAGGCGAAGAAACCCAAATAGACTGGACGTTGCTATTCGATACAGCAGAAATGCGTGAAATTATAGTCAAAGTGCACAAAGCAGACGAAGGACAAAAACAAAATATTGAAAAACTCGATCGTTATATTTCTAAATTAAAAAGCTGATTCAACCATTCAACCATCATAATTTAAAAGTATGAAATGAGCATGGGAGAAAGCACACCTCAGCGAGGATGAAGATTATGTTAATTCCATCCACACCATCGGAACAAGTCATGCAGCTAAAAACAGATTATAAATATGAAAAATAAAAAAGAGTTATCACCAGAACAACGAAAAGAACTACTCAAAACGTTGAAAGTTCGTTTTGAAAAAAACATGAACCGGCACAAAGGTGTCGATTGGGCCAAATTACAATCAAAGCTGGAAGCTAATACAGAAAAATTGTGGTCGCTCAATGAAATGGAGGTAACCGGCGGCGAACCGGATGTAGTGGATCATGATAAAAAGACGGGGGAATATATTTTTTTCGATTGTTCTGCGGAAAGTCCAAAAGGCCGAAGGAGTATATGTTACGACACGGAAGCTTTGGAGTCAAGGAAAGAACATAAACCCAAAAACAGCGCTCTTGGTATGGCATTTACCATGGGCATTCAGATTTTGACGGAAGAACAATATCGGGAATTGCAGAAACTTGGAAATTTCGACCTGAAAACATCGAGCTGGGTGAAAACGCCCCCTGAAATCAGAGAACTTGGCGGTGCACTTTTCTGTGACCGTCGCTATGACCATGTCTTCTTGTATCACAACGGTGCGGAATCATACTATGCAGCCAGAGGATTCAGGGGTTCGCTAAGGGTCTGAGTTTATATAGTTATGGTTTGAATTGAATGAGGGGTATAAATTGTATTTTGGCGGAAAACGCCTTGCTAATTTTATTTCCAACGATTATCTTCCCAACAATTACTAAACGGAGAGTAGGCACGTTCGTCAGAAATTAAATCAACAATGCAATATATTTTTTATTCTATTTCAATAACCTTTTTTTCGTGGATTGCCGGAATGTTTTTGAATGAATTGATAAAGGGAAAACCCTTTTACGACAATATATCCAATTTGAATTTTATCAAAAATGGCTCCATCAATAAAATGATTGGGATGGATATATTCAGGTGGACGGTAAAAAATACTTTCTTTAAATATTTTAATGACAAACTTAAGCTAAAAACAAAATGTAAGGGGTCTGAATTAACTGTCTTGAGAAAAGAGATGACCTTTTCAGAAATAAGTCATTTAATAGGTTTTGTCCTTGTTGCATTTGTGGCAGTTTTTCTCGTTTTTAGTAAGGCTATCAAATTTGGAATAACTCTTTTAATTGTAAATGTACTTTTGAATTTATACCCTTCTTTATTGCAACAGAGGAATAAGATGCGGATTGATAAACTATTAAAAAATGTGAGCGCAATTCCAAATTAAGCGATTATTTAATAACCAATTTTAGACCTTTTAAAATGGATGGAAAGTAATCCGTAGCTCTAATTTTGCCGTCCAAAATCAAACACCTAACATTTCCTTCATCTCTATTCCTGTTTTTTTTAATAACAGCATTATATTATTTAACTTGCCGCCTTTAACCGAAAAGTTAACTAGAATATGGCAGAAAAAATTTCAATAAAAAACGGGGTGCTTCAAGTACCAGATCAACCTATTATACCATTTATTGAAGGTGACGGAACAGGTCCGGATATTTGGAAAGCATCGGTAAAGGTATTTGATGCAGCAGTGCAAAAAGCCTATGGCGGAAAGAAAAAGATTGAGTGGAAGGAAGTCTTGGCTGGGGAAAAAGCATTTAAGAAAACAGGAAACTGGCTTCCAGATGAGACATTGGATGAAATCAGGTCTCACCTTGTGGCAATAAAAGGCCCTTTGACTACACCAGTAGGAGGGGGAATCAGGTCCTTGAATGTGGCCTTAAGACAAATTCTGGATCTTTATGTTTGCCTTCGTCCGGTTCAGTATTTTCAAGGTGTACCATCGCCGGTAAAATCGCCTGAGAAAGTGGACATGGTTATTTTCAGGGAAAATACTGAGGATATCTATGCCGGAATTGAATATGCTGCCGGTACTCCGGAAGCGAAAAAGATGCTCGATTTTATCGAAAAGGAATTTGGCAAAGACTTTAAAAAGATAAGATTTGGAACCAGCCAGGCAACTTCTGATTGGACTAAGTTATTAGGTGGAAGTGGTGATACCGTTGAAGTTGGTATCGGAATAAAACCGGTATCAAAAGAAGGTACTTTCAGGCTTGTAAAATCGGCCATAGAATATGCCATAAATGAAGGTAAAAAATCTGTAACGCTTGTACATAAAGGTAACATCATGAAATTTACAGAAGGCGCTTTCAGAGAGTGGGGATATGACGTAGCTGAAAAACTATTTGCCGACAAAACTTATACCTGGAGAACCTGGGAAAAAACAAAGGCTGAAAAAGGCGAAAGCGCAGCTAATGAAGAACAAAAGAAAGCGATTGCCGCTGGCAAAGTGGTTATAAAGGATTCAATTGCTGACATTACTTTGCAACAAGTACTTACCCGTCCTGAAGATTTTGATGTAATTGCTACATTGAACCTGAACGGTGATTATTTATCTGACGCATTGGCTGCTCAGGTAGGTGGAATTGGAATTGCCCCGGGCGCTAACATCAACTACATCACAGGACACGCCATATTTGAAGCTACACATGGTACTGCCCCCAAATATGCCGATCAGGATAAAGTAAATCCGGGATCTGTAATTCTTAGCGGTGAGATGATGTTCAGGTACATGGGTTGGAAAGAAGCCGCTGATTTGATCATTAAAGGATTAAATGGAGCAATTGGCAAAAAGCGAGTGACTTATGATTTCGAAAGACTAATGGAAGGCGCCACATTGGTTAAGTGTTCTGAATTTGGTGACGAGATTATTTCTTCAATGTGAGAATAAGTGAGTGAAAGAATGAGTGGATAAGGGACCTCATACCTGTTACCTCACGTCCCTCATACCTCAAATGAAGCCAAATAAATTATTTTATTTGGCTTCATTATTTTTTATAATTTAGTACAGTCATCTCAAAATCAAATGGTAAAGTTTCTTCCATTATTTCCGTTGAATTTAGTGGCCTTCCCCGGAGAGAAGCTGAACCTTCATATATTTGAACCCAGGTATAAAGAGCTTGTCAATGAATGCCTGGAAGATAATTGTAATTTTGGTATTCCTGCTTACATATTTAACAAGCTGGAAGGATTTGGCACAGAGATGAAGATTATTAAAGTTGCTAAAAAGTATGAGGATGGCAGGTTGGATATTATGACAGAAGGAATAAATGTTTTTGAGCTGGTCGATTATGAAAACCCTTTGAAGGACAAGCTTTATGCAGCAGGGAATGTGAGGATTTTAGATAATATCCTGGATGAAACATTGGACAGTAAAAGCGTTCTTATAAAAAATATTCAAAGGTTATATGATCTTTTGGGAATAAAGACTGCGACAATTTATAGCACCAAATACTTGTCTTTTGAAGTTGGCCATAAGGTGGGATTGTCTATTTATGAAGAATATGAGTTATTGCAGATAACAAAGGAAAGTGAACGGCAGGATTTCATTACCAAACACCTTGAAAAGTCTATTCCTTTAATCATGAATATGGAAAAAACCAAGCAAAGAATTCAAATGAACGGCCATTTCAAACACATGAATCCATTGAATTATTGAATGTCATTTGAATTTGATTTCGTGTGTATATAATTTGCTTTTTTTATTGCCACCTGGAATACGCCATTGGATATTCATCCTCGTTGTGTGATTTACAATCATGGCCATTTCATGATTTAACCTATTGATAATATGAAGTTTTCACTTGATAGCTTTTATGTTAATTTAAAATGAAACTAGTAAGGGCTGATATTTTTATTTATTGTTTGGTAATAATTCTGATTATTTTAACAGAAATATATAGTGGAATAGCTATTGACCTTCAATTGTATGACATTTATTTTACATTTATTTTTAAAGATTATTCCCTTCCATTAATAATTCTTTTACTTTTTCAAGGCGTTATCTTTTCGATTTTATTCTTAAAAAAGACTCAGCCAAATTCAATTTTAAGCACATCATTTATTGTTTTAAATGTTATTTCAATTACCTGGTTTATGGTATCATATTTTTCAGGATTTCCAAGAAGATATTATTCATTTACTGAAAAAGCGGTTACAGAAATGAGTTTTGATTTAATTTTTATCTTAGCATCATTTATTTTGGCTCAAATAACTTATATCTTAAGCTTTATCAACAGGAGAAAAATAATGTTAGGTAGCAATTTTAAGCCATAAGATAGGTTTTTTTAGCAATAGGTTACTGCCATTTTACTAGCTTTGCTAAGTTAGACAATAAAAGGCCTAACACCTTTCTGTTGTCACACCTCAAACCCCCACACCTTTATGATTTCTGAATTTGGAGAAGTGCTTTTAATGATTATCGGAGGATTATTGTTTTTATTAATTACCATGCTGGTAGCTAAATTAATTCGTCCTAAAAATCCAAATATTGAAAAGCTATCTACCTATGAGTGTGGTGAAGAACCTACCGGTGACGCCTGGGGACAATTTAATGTCCGGTTTTATATAATTGCCTTAGTCTTTGTTCTTTTTGATGTGGAGTTGGTATTTATTTTCCCATGGGCCACAGTATTTGGGAACAAAGCAGTTATTGCAGAAACCAATGGTTTATGGGGATGGTTATCATTGGTAGAGATGTTTATATTCATCGGAATCCTTGTTTTAGGATTGGCTTATGTTTGGGTAAAAGGATATTTAAACTGGGTAAAACCTGAACCTAAAATCCCTGAGTTTAAAAGCCCTGTTCCAAGAAATCTTTATAATAAGATAAATGAACGGTATTGAGAAATGAGTGCTTAAGAGAATGATTGAATGATTGAATGAAAAATGTTGATTGTTAAATGCTTATAATATGTTGCAAGAGAAAACAGGTGAAGGCGGAATAATATTAACAAAGTCAGATGATTTGTTGAATTGGGCCAGGTTATCCTCCATGTGGCCTATGGCTTTTGGTATAGCTTGCTGCGCCATAGAAATGATGGGCGCTTATGCTTCCAATTATGATGTAGACCGATTTGGCATTATTCCGCGCGCTTCTCCCAGGCAGTCGGATGTCATAATTATTGCCGGTACGGTTACCTTCAAAATGGCAGACAGGATCAGAAGGCTTTATGAACAAATGCCGGAACCCCGGTATGTTATTTCCATGGGATCTTGTTCCAATTGCGGTGGCCCCTATTGGGAACACGGCTATCATGTGGTAAAAGGGGTGGACCGCATTATCCCCGT
The DNA here is from genome assembly GCA_035628645.1 of Cytophagales bacterium. Classification (GTDB taxonomy): domain Bacteria; phylum Bacteroidota; class Bacteroidia; order Cytophagales; family Cyclobacteriaceae; genus DASPJL01. The sequence goes on from DASPJL010000007.1 coordinate 8,538, forward strand.
AGATATTTATGTTCCAGGTTGTCCTCCAAGACCGGAAGCCTTAATTGGCGGATTCATGATGCTTCAGGAAAAGATAAGAGGAGAAAGTATGTTGGCACCCAAGGCTGTAGAAAGGATTTTGAAAAAAGAGAAAATAGCCTGAATTAGTCTCATACTATTTCATTAATAACCATCACTTTTACGAAAACCTCTTCTTTAATAAATACATGAAGAGGTTTATTAGAATGTCTCTCAAAGGGTTATCAAAATACTGACTTTTTCGAGAAAAATCTAAAATTTTATATTGATAATGCAACCCTGATTTTAACAATTGGGTCTATATATCTATATAAAAATGATGAATTATGTCCGTTAGAGTGAAAAGACCTATAGAGTTTTATTTTAACCTGATCCTGATTTTCTGCTTTATTCTTTTTTCAATTTTATTGTTGAGTTGCCAGCCGGAATTAAATTCCTCAAACACTGCCAAACAAGGGAAATTGCAGGATGCGCAAGAAGAACAACCTTGTTCGAACAACGCTGCCTTTAAGGATTTTACAGGACTGGATGGATGCGGGCTAATGTTGGTGCTTGAAAACGGTGAGGTTCTTAACCCGGTAATTTCTGACAACAAAATTCCCTCAACATCCGATGCGTTTATTTTAAACGAAGCGAAGGATGGAATGAAGGTAAAAATCAGTTATACTCTCATCGAAGGGATAATGGATGTTTGCATGAATGGAAAACATGCGAAAATAGAATGTATCACTGAAGTATAATTTTTAAGTAAAATACCTAGTCGATAAGACCGGTGTTCGATGCGTCTTTTGAATTTGTCTCAGCATTTTGCTTAATAGCGAAGGGCTTAAAGAACTTGAGATAACTTCGGGGAAGCCCTTTGGACGCTTACTTTTTTGTTCACCTGATTGTAATTAATCAATTCCTTTTAATGTATTTCTTTGATTCTATTGGTTTAAAGAAATAAAAATTTTAATATCGTCCCGCCGTTTTAAAATCAAAACTATAAAAATTCAATAAATGAAATACAAAAGAATAATTTTATCCCTACTACTTGTACTGTTTATATTCTCATTTGCAGAAGCTCAAAAGAGAAAAAAGAAGAGAGATTTATCAAGACCAGATACAACAACCATTAGCCCGGCGGCAACTCAACAACCTTCACCACAAGCCGCAACTCCTACTCCTTCCTCTGAATCAAAAGTTCAGGATGCACAAGATTCCGATAGAATGAATACACTTTTAAAAATGTATGCTTTAGGATTCAGGTATTACGACCTTACAGTTTCTCAGATGGCGCTTTACGAAATGATAGCCATGGATTTGGATAACGTATCCTTAAGGGATTCTTTGGCTTTGCTTTACTATAATATGGGTAAATACGGCTCTGCAATAGCAGTAGCAACCGATGTCCTGGCTGTTGAAAAGAATAACCTGGCAATGTTGGAGGTAAAAGCGTTAAGTAATGAGAGCTTGCAGTTTTACAATGATGCTTTAAACGATTATGAAAAGCTTTATTTGCTTTCTCCCAGCCCTTATCTTCTGTATAAAATGGCGACATTGCAATACACCACTAAAAAACAAGAACAAACGAAAACCAATATAGCTATACTTCTAAATAACAGTGAAATCGATTCACTGACGGTGGATGTACCCGTAAACAGGGCCCAGCAGCAGCAAGTACCGCTGAGAGCGGCGGTACTTAATCTCCGTGGACTGCTATATCAGGATCTGGGCAATAAAGAAGAAGCGAAAAAGAGTTTTGCAGAAGCATTAAAATTAAGTCCGGATTATAGAGCTGCAAAAGCAAATCAGGAAGCATTAGCTAAGGCAGCGCCTAAAAAGAAATAAAACGAGTATTAACCAAAACAAAAGAGGTAGTTTCGGCTACCTCTTTTGTTTAATGAATATTTTTGACGGAATTACTCTTTCAAAGCCTTCACTCCGGGAAGTTCCTTTCCTTCCATATATTCCAACAAAGCGCCTCCTCCGGTAGATACATAAGATACGTCATCCCCAAATCCCAATTGATTAATTGCAGCCGCAGAATCACCTCCTCCAATAAGAGAGAAACCACCATTTTTAGTAGCTTTTACAACTGCTTCAGCGATACTGAAGGTACCCTTTGCAAAATTTTCAAATTCAAAAACACCCATCGGTCCATTCCATAGAATTGTTTTAGACTTTTCAATTATACTTGAAAATTCCTTTATGGATTCAGGCCCAATGTCTAATCCCATCCAATCGTCTTTAATATTATTTGAAGGTACCACCTCTCGTGCGGCATTATTGTCAAATTTATCGGCAATTACATTGTCTTTAGGAAGCAATAAATTAACGCCTTTTGCTTTTGCCTTTTCTAATATAGATAGTGCAAGATCCATTTTATCAGCTTCTAAAAGTGATGTTCCGATTTTTCCGCCCATTGCCTTTGTGAAAGTATAAGACATTCCCCCGGCAATAATCAGATTGTCCACTTTGTCCAGAAGCCTTTCAATGATCAATATTTTATCTGAAATTTTGGATCCACCCATAATGGCTGTAAATGGCTTTGCTGCTTTTTCCAACACTTTATCAGCGTTTTCAATTTCAGCCTGCATCACATATCCACAAACTTTGTCTTTGAAGAATTTAGCTATCACTGCAGTGGAAGCATGTGCTCTGTGGGCAGTTCCGAAGGCATCATTTACATAAACATCACCCAGCTTAGATAGCTTTTCTGCAAAGGCTTCGTCACCTTTTTCTTCTTCTTTGTAAAACCTTAAGTTTTCTAACAACAATATTTCTCCTGGCTTTAAAGAAGCTGACAAATCCTGGGCAGACTTTCCGATGCAATCATCAGCGAATTTTACTTCTGTTTTTAGAATATTGGAGAGCGGTTTTACAAGATGTTTTAAAGAATATTTTTCAGTAGGGCCATCTTTAGGTCTTCCAAGGTGAGACATTAAAATTACCGAACCGCCATCTTTAAGGATTTTATTAATAGTGGGAATAGCGGCATCAATTCTATTGAAGTCGGTTATTTCATATTTGTCGTTAAGCGGCACATTGAAATCTACTCTGATCAAGGCTTTTTTGCCACTAAAGTTAAAGTTGTCTACTGTTTTCATGTTTAAATTAAGAATATGTTGTTATAAGGTATCACACGGAAAATCCGGCTGCAAAAATAGACAAATGGTTGGAAATGATAAATTTTAAATTGTTGAATCAGTTTAGCTCACTTATAAATTTCAAAAATGAAATCAAGTTAGTTTAACTAATCCTTCAATGGTAGACGCTATACGTTCTGAAATCGTTTTTAAAACTTGGCGCCAAGCGAAACAAAGAAGTTTCTACCATCTGAGGGAATAATTCCAGGTCCCGGGTAGGAGAGGGCCCTCCTTGTAAAATACATGTTGTCGGTTAAATTGTTGATTCCGGCAGAAAGTGTATAATCCTTATATCGATAGCCTGCGGAAATGTCCACAACATAATAAGAAGGAATTAAGCCTGACACCTCTGTTGGATGAGTCTCTGAATTGGAAGCATCGGAGTAGTGCTTTGAAGTATAAGAAAATTGTGTTGTTGACCAAAATGATTTTTTCCTTAATGTTAAACCACCTCTAAAGATAAGAGAAGGAGCATATTCCATTTTATACCCTTTATAATAGCCCGATGTGTATTCTGTTTTCATCCAGGTTAGGTTAGAAAATAAGAAGAGTTTGGTTTTAGAAGTATCCCCTCTAAATGCGCCTAAAAGGTCCGCTTCCCAAAAAGATTCCAATCCCAGACTGCTTGAGTTTCCTGCGTTTTTAATTACAGAATAATATTCGATAATGGTGCCATCGTCAAAAGTTCTGGAAACAGGTGCAATTCTATTATGATAGTATAAATAGAACAAGGTTATATCATAGTTTATAAGCCCCATTAGATTACCTCTTGAACCTAAATCGATATTGTATCCGCTTTCATCTTTCAGATTTTCATCTACCACTTTATTGGGATTATTTACCCTTAAGTCATTGAAATTTATGGCCTTATAATTTTGAGAAATATTCCCATAAAACTCTGCTTCATTAGATGGCTTATAACTTACGCCTAAGCCAAAGAAGGGAAAAGACCTTTTAGACGATTTTTCTTCATTTTTCTTGACTCCGTCTGCCTCGCTAAAGTAATAACCATCCGAGAGCGTTTTAATATATTCTACTCTAAGACCAGGAGTAATAGAAATTTTAGGCGTGACGTAGAAGATGTTTTCAACAAAAATTGCCGAATTTATTCCGGGGAAATCAAAATCCGACTGTACATCTTCAGGGTTTAGGAAGTAAAAATCAGGACTATTGCTTTCATTTGCATGGCCTTGTCTTCTATGTGTAAATCCTTTATAAACTCTAAATCCTGTTAAAAAAGTCGCTGATTTGCCAAAAAAGGAATAATGATGGATAATCCTTGATTCATTTCCAATATTGGAATACCGATCCCACAAGAGGTCTCTGTAGGCGTAATCCCCCTCTTTATTTTCAATATTGTCCGGTCGATTTATGGGACCTAAAAAGCCAAGTGCCAGTCTTTCCCCAAATAAGCTGAAATTTCGTATGTTGATTTCTGTATTTTCATTTAGCTGATAATCAAGTGATAAAGAGAATAAGTTCCAGTTAAGCTTAAACCAGTTTCTATCCCTTGTGGATTGCCTGGGATTGGCATTAAAATCTGCAGTAATAAGCCCCCCCGGCTGTTTGGTCAGATAATGCATTAAGGTATATTCAGCACTTACTGAAAGCTTTTCATTGAATTTATAACCAACAGAAGCGTATCCAGTATGCACATCAAAATTTGAATTTTCCCTCCATCCATCACCTCTTTTAAATTGATAAAAGGTATAATAATTGAACTTTCCGATTGTGCCGCCTACGGCATTATAAGAACTAAAGAATCCAAAAGAGCCTCCGGTCTGAATGCTTTCCACTTCAATAGGTTTGTCCTCCGGAGCCTTTTTAAAAACAAAATTGATCATTCCTCCGAAATGAGGCCCATATTGCAAAGAAGCTGCTCCTCTTACTATTTCTATTTTTTCTAAGGCCTGGGCGGGTGGAGTGTAATAAGATTCATTGTATCCGATAGCATCTGCGCTAATATCATAACCATTTTGACGCATATTGAAATCGGTAGAACGGCTTGGATTGAGTCCTCGCGCGCCTATTCCCAGTTGTATCCCTCCACCGTCACTTTCCCAGATATTCAGTCCTGCTACCTTGCCAAAAATATGCCTTGCCGTATTTGCTGCAAGATTTCCTTTGATATCTTTTAATACAATAACTTCATTTTTCTTTGCAGCATAAATGGCCGTTCCTTCTACAGATCTCAGCCTTTTCAACCCGGCCCCATTGTATGATTGGCCAACAACGGTTATCTCCTGAAGCTGAAGGTCCAGGTCATTTAAACTAAAATCTATTTGCAGGTTTTTATTTGTAATAACTATCTGCTTTGTAAGGGTATGCTTTCCTTCGATAAAGGCTGCTAATTGATAATTACCTGCCGTTAATCCATTCAATTTAAAGAAGCCTTTTACATCGGTGGTAGCAATATGTTTTGTGTCTTTAATAAATACTTTTACACCTTCGAGGGGCTGGTTTGTTTCTGTTGATATAACTGTCCCATAAATCTCTAATTCCTGCGCAGTGGCAATCAAGCTTGTTATTGCATTCGTTAAAACCAGGAACAGGATAATTTTCTTTAGCATAAATTTTTAAAAAAGAACCTTAAAATGAAGTAACCCAATTTTTGTGTTTAAGACTTTCTTTTTCCAAAGCAAGATCAATGGTTTCATCCACTATGGGACGGCTTGCCCTGCCATTTAATGTTACAAAAGTCTTTGCCCTGACTTCCGGATTTTCTATACCTTGCTTTTGATAATATTCTTTCAAATATTTAGCAAATTGTAGGATCATATCAGGTTGTGTGGCTACCATTTTTTCCTGATTGATCGTCAAAAAATCACGGTTTGTTACTTCCCATTCATCTCCGGTAGTTTTATCCTTTACATAAAAAAAAGCGACCCCCGCTTTTTCCATCAACATTACCCTCCAGGAAAACCGATAGCCTTGTTCTGTCCAGAATAATTTTCCCGGATACAATAGAAATCTGAGCGGGATCAAGATTTGAAGGGCAAAGTGAAAAACCAGAATTCCAAGGATAAGCTTTTGCGGAAAGGAGGGTTTAACCAATGAAGGCGCGGATGGATAAGTGTCACTTTCCCTGGAGGTTTTATCGTTTGCAGGAAAGGCTTTGCTTAGAAATGAAATAATTTTTTTATGGAAATCGGCTGAAAAAAAGATGAGTGAACCCAAAATCATAATATAAGGGAACATCCCTATCTGAAACAGACTAACAGTAAGCAAATGGAAAACCAAAACAAGAAAAAATCCAAATGGGCGCGTTCTTTTATTTATAAGAAGAAAAGGAATCGTAAGGTCATAAACCGCACCAAACCAACTAAATGCAAAGGCGATCCAGGTGTATTCAAATAAGGGGCCCAACAAAGGGAAATCATTTTGAGCAGGAAGCCAAATTCTTAAAGGCATCGCACGGAACAACCAATCATAATTTAGTTTAGCGAGGCCTGCATAGAGGTATACAATGGCAATTTGAAATTTGAAGATGTCGATGCTCCATTGAGGAACCCATTTTGTTTTTATTTTGGGATAAAACCAGGCATCCAGCGAGAAATATTTGTTTGCAGGAACCAGGATAAGTAAAAAGCTCACAATGCTGACAAAGTAATAGTGATTGAGGTAGTTGGTTTTATCAATCAATTCTACATAAGTGAATAGAAGGAAAAATGAAGCAATAGAAAACCGGTAGAATAAACCAGCCATTACCAATAATGCCAATAAGGCAAGTGAGCCAAAGACTATATACATCCCCGTAGCGCCTAACGGCTTTATCCATTCAAAACCAAAGTATGAAAAGTAAAATTTAGGCTTTATATAAAGATCATAAACCCACCCCTTTGAGATAAATCTTATTATGCTTGCGAACATTACTGCCCCAAAAAGGATCCTATAAACCACCAAAGGAGCAATGGAAGTAGTTCTTTGAAAATAATCTGAAAGACCTGGAAATGTGTTATTTGTGGTATGGTCCGAGTTCCCAAAAAAAGAAACAAAGCTAAAAAGATACCTTAATGTATCTTCAAGCTTTGTTTTCTTTTCTTTGAACAGACTTTTAGTCATTCCAATATATATTTGAAATATGTTAATTCTTGATTTTTCTAGTCACCATCGTTGTCAGTATAGGTAACAGAAAGACCAAGTCTGGAAATCATTTCTCCTTTAAGAAGAGAAACAAGCGAAGTAAATGAATTGAAAAGCTTGTCAACTTCCGCGGTTTCAGCAGTGACGGCCTTATTTAATGGATTGTCCAATTCATCAAGTGCAGTTCTGATGCTTTCAAATTGTTGAATTATCCTGTCCGATAAAAGCTGATCGTCCTGCCATTTGGCATCTATTTTATTCAGGTAGTCATCAAATCCAGCGCCTTCACCACCTTTAAATGCATTTTCAATGGCATTTAAATCTGTCTTTATCAAATCAATAGAATATTCACTGTTGAAAGCCTCCACTTTCTCCGGTTGCAAGCTGCCTCCTTTTTTGCCGATCGGTTCCCCAATTTTTATGTTCTTGATGTCTTCAACTGCCTGAATAATAGAATTTGCCAGAAGATTAGTAGAACTTCCTGCATCAGTACCGGCTTTGCTAAGGAATGCTTCAGTATAATTTTTTCCTGAAGGCTGCCATCCGGCTTCCAGATTTGCGGCTTTCTCTTTAATATTTTCGGTTAAGGCTTTTAAATAAGCTTTTCTGTTTTCTCCTTCTGTTAAAAAGTTATTCAGGATTACGGAATTTCCTTCCTGGCTAAAGATCAGGTACTCCACAGCGGGAAGTCCTTTTTCACCGCCTCCAAGTGACTCAATAAAAGCGCTGTTTATCTCAGTCGAAGAGGAAATGTGCTCCTCTATCTTTATTTTGTCTGAGGGATATTTGTTGATCCGGATTATGAAAGAAGAATCATAGGCTGGGCCCACATAATTAAAGGCTTGAGTGGAATTCCATGCTTCCGCCGTCTTTTTCCATGCTTCCTGAAGCGCTGCTAAATTGGCTTCGGTTACACTTTCATTAAATGTGTTGCTTGCAGCGAGTAAAATTTCTGCCTGGCTGTTAAAATTTGAGTAGGAAGGAATAATCAGGTTTGTAGTAAAATTTTCTAACATTATGCTCCGGTCAAAATCCTTCCCGGAGTTGGGGCCATCGTCCGCAGAATTACAAGAAATTATTGATAAGCAGATTAATAGGTAAAAAGAGTATAACTTCTTCTTCATGCTTCTGTCTTTTATTTAGATTAATTTTAAATAAGGGCAAATCTAAAAGTGAAAATTTTAGGAAGCAATAATAATTTGGATAAATTCTAAATAATGGCAGTGGTTTTCAGCGATCAACCCAGATTTCTGTTGATTCTTTCATTTACCTGTTTCGGTTTTGACATTGCTTTAATTTTACTGCGGTTTTTGTATCTTGACGACATCGTCTTATTATGGGAATATTTCCCAAAATAAATATGATCTTTCTATTTGCATTCGAAATCCTGCATAAATTATAATACATCTTACGCCACTTGTCTTTGCTGTCTTTTCTGCATTTCCCAAGGAATTAAACCTATTTGCTGGTTTATAGTCTTTATTTTGTAATTTTTTGGTACATCGTGAATCAACTTTCATTTCATGTGGTCCTTTCTTTGAGGTTTATTCAGTAAGAAAAATCATAGGTCATACTTATAGTTTTTCTATTAATGATGTAAAATTTAAACCTTACAGTTATGAAAAACAGATCGATTTTGATGATTGTGTTTACTGTTTTCTTAGGGATGAATGCTTTTAATACTCATGCCCAGAAAATAGGTTTTCTGATCGATAGTTATGTGATGGATAGATGGTATCTTGATCATAAGCTATTCGAAGACAAGGTTATAAAACTTGGAGGTGAATGTAGAGTTGAAGTGCCTTACGGTGATCCGGTTGAACAAGTAAGAATAGGGAAGAAGATGATTGATGAGGGAATAGACGTACTTGTTTTAGTTCCTATTGATGCTGAAAAAGCTGCGGAAATTGTCACGTATGCCAAGTCAAAAAATGTACCTGTTATTTCTTATGAAAGGCTGGCTTTTAGCCCGGACATTTCAGTTTATATTGGATATAATGCAGAAAAGGTGGGGCAAATGGAGGCCGAGTACCTGGTGAAAAAGTTTCCTGAAGGTAATTATGTGTTGGTCAACGGACCTAGTTCAGATAACAATGCCATACTTCTGAGAAAGGGGCAGATGGCTGTACTTCAGCCATATATCAAAAGCGGAAAGATAAAGTTAGCCGGCGACCTTGTTTTAAACGAATGGAGTGAAATTGAGGCTTTGATGAAAGTAGAAGAACTCTTTTCCAAAACGGGCATCAAGCCCAATGCAATCATAGCGGGAAACGATGCAATAGCAAATGGTGCCATTCAAGTGTTGCCACAAGATCTTATAGGAAAAGTAGGTGTAGCAGGTCAGGATGCAGACTTAACCGCTATAAAAAATATTATTTCAGGAGCACAAAGTATGACAATTTATAAACCCATCAGGGCTTTGGCTGAATTGGCGGCGGAAACTGCTATGGTTCTTGCAAAAGGAAATCCGGTTAAAGGCATTAGGAAGTTTACTTCAGGAAACCTGGTAGTGGATGCCATATTACTTGATCCTGTTTCGGTAGATAAAGACAATATTAAAGATACAGTGGTGAAAGATGGACACGTAACGCAGTCTCAGGTTTACGGTAAATAGATTTTTAGGCGTTTTTAGAAATGAAGGCTGTCTTATTTTGAGACAGCCTTTTCTTTTGGAGGGTTCGAAACCCTCCAAAAGTTACAAATGGGATTTATTGTTTTCCCTCAATATATGCTTTAATTTTTTTCGTCAGCACTTCATTGATCCTAACATACGATTCATGCGTCCATCCGGCTACATGGGGAGTGAAGAGAACCTTTTCGGAAGATTTTAAAAATTCAAATGCTTCCTGCTGTTCAGGGGTATATTTGTTAAGTTTTTCATTTTCCAGTACATCCAGCACAGCCCCTGATATTTTACCTGTTTCGATGGCTTTTTTAATTACTGATAACTTTGCGAGTTCACCCCTCGCTGAATTAAGGAAATAGAATGGTTTTTTGATGCGATTTATAAAATCTTCATTTATCATGAAATGCGTTTCCGGTGTTAATGGAACATGCATACTTAAAAGATCCGCTTCTTCAAATATTTGTTCAAGAGCCACCTCTTTTACCTGCTCGCTCCCAAATCCACTTTTGTATTTATCATAAGCAATAATATTGCATTCAAAGGACGTAAGTCGCTTGGCAAAGGCTTGCCCCATGAAACCATAACCTATAATTCCAACCGTTTTATTTTTTAATTCTACCCCTCTGTTTCCTTCGCGGTCCCATATCCCGTTCCTTACTTGTTTGTCTCCTAAATTGATATTATTAAAGAGGCATAGGATCATTCCTACCATGTGCTCGGCTAATGCATCGCGGTTTCCCTCTGGTGCATTTACTATGGTGATATTTCTGGCTTGCATTGTTTCAAGGTCTACCTGGTCAAGCCCGGCTCCGGCTCTTCCTATAAATTCCAGGTTTTTAGCTTTATCAAAAAGCTCCTTATTAATAGGCGTTTTACTTCTGACGATTATTCCCTGGTAATTTTCAATAACATTTAATATTTCTTCCCTGGTAATCTCAGGCCGATAGTCAGGTTTTACTCCAATACTTTCCAACATCGGTATGATGGACGGATGCATTTTATCGATTATAAGACAATTGTACATTTTTTAAAAGTTGTCAGTTTACAGTTTGTGTGAGCTTTCCGCTATCAGCATTCAGCTTGTTTTATTTCTATTGCTTAATTATGTATTCACTCATTTACTCATTCTCTCATTCATCAATTCTTTCATTTTTCCTTAACTATACAACACATGTGCAACTCCAAAATAGACCGCCAGACCAATAATATCATTGGCTGTGGTAATAAAAGGTCCGGAAGCAAGGGCGGGATTAACTCCAAATTTATTTAAAACAATAGGTGTTACCGTTCCCATAAAAGAAGCCAGCAAAACAACGGAAAACAAAGCAATGGATACGACTAAAGCCAACCGGAAAGCTTGTCCAAAAGCCAGGTTAATTCCCAGTACTAAGCTGGCAATTACAATTCCATTAAGCAAGGCTACCAAAAACATCTTAAGAAATCTGCGAACCATAGTAAATTCAAAAGAAGACTTATAATTCATGCTTTGAAGAATCAAAGAAGAAGACTGAATGCCAACATTTCCACCGGTAGCCATAATAAGCGGAATAAAAAAGGCCATTGCAGGTATAGCAATTATATCGTCTTCGTAAAAATTTAAGAGCCGGGCACCTAAAATTCCCCCGATCATTCCCACTATCAGCCAGGGAAGTCTTGCCCGGGAAAGCATCCAAATGCTGTCGTCCTCTTCGATATGTTCTGAAATACCAGACATTGCCTGCATGTCAGACTCTGCCTGTTCTGTGATTACGTCTACCACATCATCTATGGTGATTCTCCCAAGTAATTTGCCCTGTACGTTGATCACGGGAATGGCTTCCAGGTCATACTTCTGCATGAGTTCGGCCACTTCAACATCTTTTTTATAAGTTTCTACAGCAATAACATCCGATTCATAAATATCAGCGATCTTCTTTTTGTCATTGGCAATAATGATCCTTTTTAAGGACACTCTTCCCAGCAATATTCCCAGGTCGTCTACTACATAAACAGAGTATGCTTTTTCTACATTTTCAGCCTGCCTTCTAATTTCTTCTATACATTGTTTTACCGTCCAGTTTACATTGGCTTTGATAAGCTCCTTGGCCATTAGCCCGCCCGCACAATCTTCTTCATATCTTAAAAGATCAACGATATAAGTCGCTTGCTCAGGATCCTTAAGTGAGCCAATAACTTCCTCCCTTACAATAATCGGCTGTTCATTTAAAATATCGGCTGCATCATCGGAATCAACCAGATCTATAAATTTTGCAAGCTCGGTGGAGGAATAGTTTTTTAGAAATTTTCGTCTGATCTCAGGATCCAGATTGGTAATTACTTCTGCGGTAAGCTCATCTTCAAAAAGATCTAAAACATATTTGGAATCTGTAGAATTAAATTCATATAATAATGTGGTGATATCAGGAGCGTAGACATCCTTCATGCTTTCTTTTATAGCATCCTTGTCATCCCTGGCTATCGCTTCTTTTAGCCAGTCGTAATATTCGACCGTTAACCCAAATTCCATTATATCTGCTGTTCCGCTTTTTTCGTCAAATAAACAAAGTCTTCTACGGACAATTGCTCAGCCCTTTTATTTAACAACTCATCATTTTGTAATTCCGGATTCAAATTTAAGGGCTTCAACGCATTCCTTAAGGTCTTTCTTCTATTATTAAATCCTTGTTTTACCAGCCTTACAAACAACTTTTCATCACAGTCCAGATTCTTAATTTCATTTCTTTTTAACCTGATCACTCCGGACTTTACTTTTGGTGGCGGATTAAAAACGTGTTCATCTACTGTAAAAAGATATTCAATGTTGTAATAGGCCTGAAGGAACACGCTTAAAATACCATAATCTTTATTTCCCGGAGGAGAAGCTATCCTTTTAGCTACTTCTTTTTGAAGCATACAAACCACTTCCATCACCCTTTCTTTATCTTCCAATACCTTAAAAAAGATCTGGGAGGAAATATTATACGGGAAATTTCCAATAATTCCATAAGTCCCATTTAGAGTTTGCTTAAGATCCATCCGAAGAAAATCTCCTTGAATAATATTCAGTTCGGGGTACTTCTTTTCAAGAAAAAGGATGGATTCTTTATCTATCTCAACTACGGCGAGGTTCGTTTCTTTTTTAACTAAGAAATCAGTCAGTACGCCTGTTCCAGGGCCTATTTCTAATAAAGTACTGTAATTGTTATGATAAGTGAGTGCACCAACGATATCGCTGGCAATACTCATATCTTTTAAAAAATGTTGTCCGAGATGCTTCTTAGGTCTTACCGCTGACATTTTATTAAGTAAAATAAGCTAAATTGCGCCCAAAAGTACTATAATAAATGCAACCCACAATAAAGATAAACAAAACCGGCGTGGAGAAGGCAGACAGGGTAGTTTTGCTGAGAGATGCTTCATCGTTTACTGAAATAATTCAGGATCAAAATCAAAAAAATTATATACAAAAAAAACTGGAAGGAGGGGAGTCAGCAGTTATAAACATCAATCTTTACGAAAGCAGAGTTATTCTTTTGTATGTAAAACCTTCCAGTAATAAAAATCAACTCTTAGAAGATTTCAGAAAAAAAGGATTTGAAGTTTCCAGTCTTTTAAACGGAGAAAAAATTGAGTCGGTAGAAGTGATTTCCCAATCCAATGATTTGGATAGTCTTTTGGCTTTTTGTGAAGGACTTTCGCTTTCTTCCTATCAGTTTTTAAAATACAAGTCTGATAAAAAAGAGAATTCCCTTAAGGAAATAAAAGTTGTGGGGGATTATAACCCTAAGCATTTTGATGAACTGAATAATTTGGTTGAAGCCAATTATATCGCCAGGGATCTGGTAAATGAACCTGTGATTTATTTAACGGCTGAACAATTTAGTGAAGAGATTCAAAAATTGGGTAAACAAGCGGGGTTTGTGGTTGAGGTTTTAAATGAAACAAAAATCCAGAGTCTTAAAATGGGTGGGCTCCTTGCCGTAAATGAGGGAAGTCCTAATCCTCCTACTTTTAATATCCTTGAGTATAAACCCTCGTCCGCGACAAATTCCAAACCTATAGTTCTGGTGGGCAAAGGAGTAGTTTATGACACGGGGGGATTGAGCCTTAAGCCAACGCCGAGTTCAATGGACTATATGAAATGCGATATGGCCGGAGGAGCGGCGGTTGTAGGATGTTTATATGCAATAGCTAAAAATAAATTACCTATTCATGTAGTTGGACTAATTCCGGCAACAGAAAACCGTCCGGATGGAAATGCCATTACCCCTGGGGATGTAATTACAATGATGTCAGGAAAAACAGTAGAAGTATTGAATACGGATGCAGAAGGCAGGTTGATCCTTGCTGATGCCTTAACATATGCGGCAAAATATAAACCCGAACTAGTAATTGATGTGGCCACCCTTACCGGTTCTGCTGCCAGGGCAACAGGAAAAGAGGGTAGTGTGGTTATGGGAAATGCCAATGAAAAATATAGAAAGGCTTTGGTAGAAAGCGGATACAATGTGCATGAACGATTGGTAGAATTTCCATTATGGTCTGAATATGGCAAATTGATAGAGTCGGATATTGCTGATATTAAAAATATTGGAGGTGCAGACGGCGGAGCAATTACAGCAGGAAAATTCCTTGAACATTTTGTGAATTACGACTGGATGCACCTGGATATTGCGGGAACAGCTTTTCTTTCAAGTGTAGATTCTTACCGGGGGAAAAATGGAACGGGAGTAGGCGTGCGACTGCTGTATGATTTTATCAAAAGAAATTTTTAGTTTTTTGTCAAAGAATAAGTAATTCCCAAAATTTTATTCGTAATTCGTCATTCTTAAATCGTACTTAATTAATAATGGATAAAGCAATTGCAGAAAAACCAGTAATAGGTATCACAGTGGGTGATTTTAATGGTGTTGGTCCTGAGGTAATTATTAAAACACTGGTAGACTCAAGAATTTTAAGGTTTGCCACGCCTGTTATCTATGGTTCTCCAAAAATATTTATCAAGTATAAAAAGTTATTTGAGATCGAAGAATTCAATTTTGTTCAAATAAAGAGCGCTGACCAGGTGAACCACAGGAAAATCAATCTAATTCCTTGTGGCAATGATTCCTTTGAAATTCAGCCTGGAAAGGTAGCAAAGGAAGCGGGTAAACATGCCCTGGAATCGCTCATTGCAGCTAGTGAGGATCTTAAGAAGGGCTTGATCCACGCCATTGTAACTGCGCCTATCAATAAAAATAATATTCAAAGTGATGAGTTTAAATTTCCCGGACATACCGAGTTTTTTACTGAAAAGTTTGGAGCAGAAGACAGTGTGATGTTTTTGACCAGTGAATTCCTAAGAGTAGCTGTGGTAACGGGACATATTCCTTTGGAAAAGGTGAAACCAACAATCACTACCGAAAAAATTATTTCAAAGCTAAAAATACTCGAGGCTTCGCTTAAAAGGGATTTTGGAATTATAAAACCGAGGATTGCTGTGTTAGGTCTCAATCCCCATGCTGGAGAAGACGGACTATTAGGGGACGAAGAGAAAACCTTAATTAAACCTGCTATAGACAATTTCAAACATAAAGGTACGCTTGTTTTTGGACCTTATCCTGCCGATGGATTTTTTGGAACTGGACAATACAAGAAGTTTGATGCTGTGTTGGCAATGTACCACGACCAAGGGCTTATCCCTTTTAAAACAATTGCATTTGAAACGGGCGTGAATTTTACCGCAGGACTTTCTGTAATAAGAACCTCTCCCGACCACGGCACCGCCTATAATATTGCCGGTAAAAATACTGCAGATGAAAGTTCTTTCAGAGAGGCATTTTTCCTTGCCTGTAATATTTATAAGGAAAGAAAAGAAACTGAACAGGCAGTGAATCATTAAAAGAGTAAGCCAAAAATAAAAAAAGAACCTCCTGCGGTAAATGTGTGTTATCCATTAGGTTGTAAAAGATATTTGAGGAATGTAAGTTGTCGTGGGCTATCATACGGCTTTTGCCTGAAAATTATTTTTAAATATTAGAATTATATTTTTAAATTTGCCACCTTATTCAAGAAGGAAGTGAAAGAGCTAAGGGAATTTAACATAGATATTTTCAAACTTAAAGACGGATTATATGATTTTGAGTTTGATGTAAAGGATGACTTCTTTGAATTTTTCAATTTTGGATTAATTGAAACAGGAGAAGCAAAAGCCATCGTGGAGTTCCACAAATCTGAAACTTTAATAGACATGACTATTAAAGTTAGGGGAAAAGTTGAGTTAATTTGCGACAGAACTTTAGAACCCTTTGATTTCCCCATTGATACTGAAAATAAGATTCTTTTTAAGTTTGGGGAAAAAGACGAGGAAGTTAGTGATGAAATTCTGGTAATAGACAGAAACACACAAAGGCTTAACATAGCTCAACATGTGTATGACTTTATCAGTTTGTCTGTTCCAATGAAGAAAATACATCCCAGGTTTCTTCAAACCGAAGATGAACATCCTGAAGAAGAAGCTACTTTAATTTATAGTTCACAGGAGATAGAAGAAGAATTGAAAAATACCATTGAGGAGATTGACCCTCGATGGAATGCTTTAAAAAATCTAAAAAACGATAATAATAATTAAATAAGAAGATGGCACATCCTAAAAGAAAAATTTCCAAAACAAGGAGAGATAAAAGAAGAACACATTACAAAGCTACAGAGAAGAACATCGCCATTTGTCCTACGACTAAAGAACCACACCTTTTGCACAGAGCCTATGTAGTCGACGGTGATCTTTACTATAAAGGAAAAGTAGTTATTGAAGCTTATACAACTGTTGCATAAAGAAGTTTTATTCCAGGTATTATCCTAAATAATCAAATAACTACTTGAAATGAAAATTGCTTTAGATGCAATGGGTGGAGATTTTGCACCCGATGCTGTCATCGAAGGTGTAGCTTTGGCGCTTAAAGAAATTTCCGATTCTACTATAATTGTCCTTACCGGTAAGACCGAATTGATTAAAGAAAAACTTAATCAATTTAATATACCTCAGTCTGCTGTGGAAATAGTAGAAGCCCCGGAAGTTATTGAAATGGGGGAACATCCGACCAAAGCTTTAACACAAAAACCTAACTCAAGTATTGCTGTGGGATTTGGCCTTTTAAAAATGGGCAAAGTGCAGGCTTTTTGTAGTGCCGGAAATACCGGCGCTATGATGGTAGGCGCTTTATTTAGCGTAAAAGCTATTGAAGGAATTCAAAGACCTGCTTTGATTAGTTTTGTTCCTAAGGAAGACGGTGATTTTGGTGTCCTGATTGATGTAGGCGCTAATTCAGATTGCAAACCGGAACAACTTGTACAATTTGGACAGATGGGCTCCATCTATGCAAAGTATATTTACAATATAGATAAGCCAAAGGTAGGTTTAATGAATCTGGGTGAAGAAGAACAGAAAGGAACTGTTCTGACTCAAGCAGCACATCAGCTTCTCAAAGCGGCTAAAGACATTAACTTTATTGGAAATATAGAAGGCCGTGATCTTTATAACCGTAAAGCGGACGTCATAGTTTGTGATGGCTTTACCGGTAATATTATTTTAAAGATGGCCGAAAATATGCACGACCTTCTCGCCAAGAGAAATATTTCAGATCCTTTTTTCGAAAAGTTTAACTATGAAAATATTGGAGGAAGTCCCATTTTAGGTGTAAATGCTAATGTTATAATTGGTCATGGAGTTTCTTCAGGGTTAGCAATTAAAAACATGATTCATCAAGCTGTAAAAATGAATGAATCCGATATGTCTAATAAAATAAAAACAGCTTTAACCAAGCAAACCAATTCTTAATGGATAAAATAAGCGCTGCCATAACCGGCATTGCCGGTTACGTTCCTGATTATATTCTCACAAATTTGGAACTTGAAAAAATGGTGGATACAAATGACGAATGGATTACAACCAGGACAGGAATTAAAG
>DASPJL010000008.1:0-14851 GCA_035628645.1 Cytophagales bacterium
GTATGGGCCAACCTCCAGATAAGGCAGATCTTTAATTTCAATCTGCCAGGCATCATTTCCAAATACAAGGATATCCAGCGTGTCTTTCGGATATTTGGTGGTGATTAATTCTGCAAGCGCCATTCCTACTTTTTTTGCAGGTGTTATCCGGTCCTCTCCATAAAGGATCATTGAGTGAGAAATATCGATCATTAAAACTGTAGAAGTTTGGGTTTTTAGTTCTTTATCTACAATTTCCAGGTCGTCTTCTGTCAAGAAGAAACTACCAATTCCATGATTAATCTGAGCATTCCGGATAGAATCAGTAACAGATATTTGATCCACCTGGTCGCCAAATTCAAAGGCTCTTTTATCAGAACTTGGCTCATCGCCTGTCCCTCTATGTGGAGATGCATGATTGCCTTTACCGGATTTTTTTAACTTACCGAATATTTCTTCTAGTGCGTTCTTTCGAATAGATTGTTCTGTTTTGGGCGTAATTTTTATTTGTCCTCCGGGAGTTTCTTCACTGAGATAACCTTTGTCTTTCATATCCTGGATAAAGTCTCCTATACCGTAGTCCCCTTTGGTTAAACTGTATTGATTATCTATTTGAGTTAATAACCTCAACGCTTCTGCAACATCGCCGGACGTATAGGTGAGCAGCTCCATAAAAATTTTAAAAAGACTATCAAATGTATTGGCAGCCTTCTTTTTAGGAGGAACATATTGGGTAAACTGATAGCCTAGCATATAAACGGTTTTTCTATTTTAATAAACAGGTATCACAAACAGTTTGTTCAAATTACTTGAAATAACTACAAAAGAGGAAACGGTTTAAATAATTATTAAGATATAAGATGAAAATAAAAAAACCCGGGAAATTTCCGGGTCTTTCAAAAAGAATATTTTCAAAATTATTTAAACGACTCTTTGCTTTTCTACAGGAGTAAACTCAGGGTTGGTTATTTTGTCTTTTAAGATATTATTTAACCTTCCACTCAATTTTAACGGTTGCTCTTTAATGGACCTGTGTCCGCAATAAGAACATTTATAATGCTTACCGATTACTCCATCTCTTTCCATACTTGGTTTTTCTACGATTTCTTCCTTAATAATCTTGTAAGTCTGGTAATCGCAGCTTGGGCACTTTTCTGCTGTTAAATGTCCAAAATATTTTTCTATATATACATCACCTGATTCGTTACAGTACCAAACGTCATAATCCATTGAGAAAATATTTTCTTCCACCTGCATACCTTCGTCAAGATAAGCATCTTCCTCTTCTTCACTTAAAAGGGTCATCGGTTTGCCTGATTTAGCAGAAATTCGGCGTTTGAAACGTAATTTTTTAAGCCTCTTTTCAATATAAAAGGGATAATAGAATTTTAAAATATTAAAAATTGATAACCCAAATATCAAACCCATCATTATGGTTACAAAAACCCTTACGCCTATCCATACGGGTTGGATATTTACAAAAAGGGTATTTATAATAAAAGCGGCAGAAATAATCAAAAGTAATGAAGATCTCCACAAAAACGGGATCTCATGTTTATTAATAAAATCATATTTTGTTTTTGGATTTTTAGTGAAAAGAAGGATCCCCATTAAGATTACAAGGTTCACCACAGAGGCAGATAAGGCGATAAAACTAATGAGTTTAAATATAGAGTAGACACTTTTGGCGGTTTCGGTTAAACCTTCTTCTACTTCTACAAATTGAAACAGTAAAATATTTGTCATACAAATTTAGGGGTGTTTATAGTTCTAATATAAGTAGAAAAAATACAATAAAGCAAGCATTAAAATTGATTTTTGTATTCAACAACACAATAAGAGAAGAATTTCCAAATAAATAAATACACAATTTAAAATTCTTTGTTATGCCTAAATAAATTATAGAAAAGTGAAATTTTTCATGGGATGTAAGAAGCTAAAGAAGATATCAGAAATAGTATTGAAAAGAGAAGGTAAAATTGCATCAATTTAAAATGACAGACAATTATGAAAAAAATTAGTGTAAATTACTTACTAGTACTTTTTTGTTTAGCAGGAATAGGCATGCTATCAAGCTGCAATCCTGAAGACATCGTAAAATTGGGACCAACAATTGAATTAGTAAATCCGCCGGCAGAAGAGCAAGAAGCGGGCGCGGAAATTGATTTTACCGTTGAAGTTTCAGCTTCTGAAAACATTAAATCAATTACGATTATTGAAAAAATCGGCTCTAGCTCTACTACTGTTGATGGTTATCCAATTGAATCAGGATTTAATTCTAAAACAGGCCATTTATTTGTTTTTGATTACACTGTTCCAAATGCAGAATCTGTTGAATTAACATTCAAAGTAACAGATAAAAACGGTAAAGAAGCTTCTGAATCTCATACCATCACAATTGCTGCTTCTGACACAGAGCTAGCGGCTGCTGCAGCTTTTGAATGGAAAAGAGTTGGTAGCGCAGCTGGAACAGGTTTGGAAGCGTTTGGGTTAGCATGGACTTCGAATACGACCACGAGTGCGGTCATTAAAAAAGGAGCTGATAAACTTGTTGTTTTAGCTGCTGCAGATTGGACAAGCATTACAACAAAAGAAGCTCTAAAAGCTAAAGTTGATGCTGCTGCTGATGTTACTGATTATAGAGGAGTAAGCGCAGAAGCTTCGGGTTCATATAATGATGTAATTGCAACCAAAAAAGGAGATGTTTATTACTTGATCAACATTACTAAAGCTACAGTAACTACTCCATCTGCCGGAACTACTATTGTAATTACTGGTAATTCTAAAAATTAGCATTACATTCAAATGTTTTTAAAAGGGAAGCCAACTCGGTTTCCCTTTTTCTTTTCCATTTCTTAGAACTTCTATCGTTCGTTTAGCTTTTAGAAAATCTGATTCTTATAAGCAGAAAAACAATTTTTTCAACTCTTTTAAAAAACCCTCCGTAGGTATAAGGTGAATAAAAACCAAAAACTAAAATGAAAAAACCAGCTATTAATTATTTTTTTATGCTCCTTGCTATAGGCAGCATTGGATTTTTGTCGGGTTGTAATAATGAGGATGAAACTCCGGCACCTGCCCAGGCAGAATTTAACGCAGATTTAAGTAATACAGGAGTAATCTTGTCCTCTCAATATGCAAGCGCGGGGGAGGGAAGTTTTTATGCAAGTCAAACAAAAACAGTGGGCACCTCTTCCTCATCAGAAGCCGAGAATGTAGATGTCACTTATGCGGACATTGCTACCTCAGGTACTGCCTCCGATGAACCAATGTTTGTATCGCCTGATTACAGGTCCAGTGTAAATCAGGAAGGAACAAATGGTCCTGTTACGGATTTGAATGATGCCGGAACAACTTATTTTAAAGCCACAAGTTTAGATCTTTCCGATGCTTCGGCTGCGGAAGTAGCTGCAGAAATTGACAGTATCGGCACGGAGAAATCCATTGAAATTACCGGCGTTGACACCAACTACCTATTCAGTAATTCTCAAACGAATAGTCAGGGAATCATTAAAGTAACCGAACTTATTCAGGTAGAAACTTCAACGGAAGGAGAATTTACTTCCAGTATTAAATTTGATATCAAAGTTTTAAAATAAGCATCTATATAGGCAAAAAAAAGAGCTGATTGAAACCAGCTCTTTTTTTATTCTTTTAGTTTACCTTAGAATGCATATCCAATGCTTATGCCTACCTTGGGTACGATCCCTCTTTTGTAAGGATTAATCACTGAAATATGCACGTGGTCAGCATTATAATCACTAAGGGGAGATATTAAACTTCCACCAATAAACCATTCAAACGAAAATCCTGAATTAGCTATTATTTGCTGGCCAAAGACAAATCCTAACCCCAGCGCCCTGGCATCCACATCAATTATTGCTTTATTACTTGTTTCCAGATCACCCAACTTGGTGTTTCTATAATTGAACGAACCTCCAAAGAAGAATCCATTTAATCCTTTTTCATCCCCATTGATATATAACCTGGGTTGTAACTCAAGCTTAAAACCAGTCATTGATTCTGCATCGTTGTATAACCAGTGGTCCTCGGCTGTATAATATCCTCCATAGAATTTTAAGCTACCTTTGGGTCCAATCATTGTTTCTACCGCCGCTTCCAGTCCACTGGCAAAAAATGATTGCGGTACCAGACTAACAGCGGTTCTTCTGGAATAAGATGGAGAAGGACTTTCATCCAAATCCTGAGAGAATGCAATATTTGCTGTCGAAATAAGAAAGATTATTAATATAGCGCTCTTTTTCATAGTAACTGTTAATTTGTTTTTTTACTCAATAATGTACTTTCCTCTTAATTATGGTTTATCACCTATTTCTTTTAAGATAAAGTAACCTTTAAACAAATTACCGGCCAATTATATTGTTTAGCTTTCTTTTTTAGACATTCTGTTTCTTTCGTTCTCGTCGAGGTAGATCTTCCTCATTCTGATAGATTTTGGAGTTACCTCAATATATTCATCTTTTTGGATATATTCCATTGCTTCTTCTAAAGAGAAATCAATTTTCGGAGCAATCCTGACGTTGGTATCAGAACCTGAAGCCCTCATATTGGTTAGCTGTTTTCCTTTCAGAATATTTACAACAATATCATTTTGTCTGTTATGCTCTCCAATTACTTGTCCCATATATACTTCCTGACCCGGATCAACAAAAAATACTCCTCTGTCCTGCAATTTGTCAATGGCATAAGCAGTACCGGCTCCTGTATCCATAGATATCAGGGATCCATTTATTCTTTCAGGAATTGTTCCTTTATAAGGTTCATAAGCTTTAAATCTATGGTTCATCACGGCTTCACCTGCAGTTGCTGTAAGGACGTTGTTTCTTAAACCAATAATGCCTCTTGCCGGAATACTGAATTCCAAATGCTGAAGATCACCCTTTGGTTCCATTATCAATAATTCACCCTTTCTTTGAGTAACTAGTTCAATCACCTTTCCTGATGAATCCTGCGGTACATCTACTACAAGTGTTTCTATTGGTTCACATTTCACTCCGTCAATCTCTTTGAAAATTACCTGAGGCTGACCTACCTGAAGCTCGTATCCCTCTCTTCGCATTGTTTCTATAAGAATTGACAAATGCAGGATTCCTCTTCCAAAAACCAAAAATTTATCTTCGCTATCGGTTGTTTGTACCCTTAAAGCAAGATTTTTCTCCGTTTCCTTCATCAACCTGTCTCTGATGTGCCTTGAAGTAACAAATTTCCCTTCTTTACCAAAGAATGGAGAATTGTTAATTGTAAAAAGCATATTCATTGTAGGTTCATCAATAGAAATCCTTGTTAATGGTTCAGGATTTTCTGCATCTGCCAACGTATCGCCAATTTCAAAACCTTCGATACCGGTTATAGCACAAATTTCGCCAGATTTAACTTCTGACACTTTTACTTTGCCCAATCCCTCAAAAACATGAAGTTCTTTTATTTTTACTTTTTTGATACTACCGTCTGCTTTACATAACGCCATTGGAGCACCTTCTTTCAACACGCCTCTATGAACCCTTCCAATCGCAATTCGTCCGACAAATGCAGAATAGTCCAGTGAAGTAATCTGTAATTGAGGTGTACCATCTAAAGTTGGTGCCGCAGGAATATGCTGAACAATAGCATCAAGTAGGGGAACAATGTTATCTGTTGGCTGCTTCCAATCAGTACTCATCCATCCTTGTTTGGAAGAACCGTAAAGGGTGGTAAAGTCCAACTGATCTTCTGTTGCTCCCAAATTGTACATAAGGTCAAAGACCTGCTCATGTACCTCATCGGGACGGCAATTCTCTTTGTCAACTTTGTTTACAACCACAATAGGTTTAAGTCCTAAAGCCAAAGCCTTTCCAAGAACAAACCTGGTTTGCGGCATCGCGCCTTCAAAAGCATCCACAAGCAATAATACTCCATCGGCCAGCTTAAGAACACGTTCTACTTCTCCTCCAAAGTCGGCGTGACCAGGAGTATCGATTATATTTATCTTAACATCTTTATACCTTACTGAAACATTCTTAGAAACAATAGTGATCCCTCTTTCTCTTTCAAGGTCATTATTATCAAGGATCAGATCGCCAAATACCTGATTTTCCCTGAATATCTTTGAAGCATGAATTATTTTATCAACAAGAGTGGTTTTTCCGTGGTCAACGTGTGCAATGATTGCAATATTTCTTATACTTTCCATTAAATAAAAATTTGAAGGCGCAAAGTTAGGGAATTTCAGTTCTTTTTTTTGTATGCTTTAAATTATTTATTGATGGGCCACAGATGATTATATTGTATTACCGGGGGAAAATATGTAAGAAAAAAATCAATTAGTGAGTGCAGATAAATAAGTTATATAGAAAAACCAACGGTAAAGTTTAACTTAGTATGCTGTAAAATTATCAAACTAATGATCAGGCATTTTTTAACTTTTACGATACTTTCTGTTTTGCTACTGATTGCTATCCGGAGTATGTCACAAAGCAGTCCGTATTTTTTTATCGAAAACAAGGGTCAATGGCCTGAAAAAGTCTTGTATCGGGCAGATCTTCCTTCAGGAAAACTGTTTTTGCACAAAAACTCCCTGACCTATTTATTTTATGATGGTAAAAAACTGGCAGAAAAACATGCAGTGCATTCAGCTTCCTCTACCTCGAGGATTGAAGTAAAGGAAAGAACTAACCTGATCGATATGCATGCATTAGAAGTGGAATACCTAAATGCCGCTTCTAATCCCATATTAACAAAAGAAGTAATAAGGACAGAATATTATAATTATTTTACCGGAAATTCGGGAACAAAAGCTCATGCCTATGAAACCATTGTTTTAAATGACCTTTATCAGAAAGTCGACTTTAAATTCTATTCGGAAAACAACAATCTGAAATATGATTTTATAGTGAGACCGGGTGGAAATACAAAAGACATAAAGTTCAGATATAAAGGAGCAGAAGATATCTACCTGAATAACGGCCTGTTAAATATTAAAACTTCTGTAAACAGGATTATTGAGCAAAAACCTTTTGCGTATCAAATTATAAATACAGATACTATATCTGTGCCTTGCGAATTTGACCTAAAAAAAGACGAAGTGAGTTTCCATTTCCCTGACGGTTATAATAAATCCTATACCTTAATAATTGATCCACTTCTGATTTTTTCAACTTTTTCAGGATCCGTTGCAGACAACTGGGGATTTACGGCAACCTATGGAGAAAATGGTACCTTATATTCTGGCGGAAATGTTTTTGACCCCGGGTTTCCCATATTCACTGGGCCGTTTAAAGGACCTTTTGGAAGCTATATAGATGTGGGAATCATAAAATTTGATTCTACCGGTAGCAATATTTTATGGTCGTTAATTTTAGGTGGGGAAGCTACAGAAGTTCCTCATAGTCTGATAATTAATAACAACAATGAATTACTGGTATTAGGGACCACCTCTTCTTCTAACTTTCCTGTTTCTGCTACTGCCTTTGACCAGACCTTCAATGGGGGTAGCTCAGTAGAACCGGTTGGAGGAGTTATTTACAACAATGGCGCTGACATTTTCATAAGTAAAATAAATAGTTTAGGTACGACTTTGATGTCCTCTACTTATATAGGAGGAAGTAATAATGATGGTATTTTACTAAAAAAGGAAGAACTTACTAAGAACTATGGGGATCAATTCAGGGGTGATATAATTGTGGACACGAACAATAACGTGTATGTAAGTACAAACACAAACAGTTTAAACATTCCCATTGTCGATGGATTTCAATCCACCTATTCAGGCGGGGACCATGACGGGTATATTTTTAAAATGAGTCCGGATCTTTCTCAATTAACATGGAGCAGTTATTTAGGAGGCAGCAGCTCAGATGCAGCATTTTCAATTAAATTGGATAATCAATCTAATGTATATGTAGCAGGTGGAACATCAAGCGCAGACTTTCCTACAACTGCCTTAACCATTAATCCTGTATATAAAGGCGGAATTGATGGCTTTGTATCTAAAATAGCATCTGACGGTAAATCTGTTTTAAGCAGTAGTTTTTTAGGAACACCTAATTATGATCAGGCATATTTCTTAGATATTGATGACGAAGAAAACATATATTTATATGGGCAGACCATGGGGAATTATCCTTTAACTGCCGGAGTATATCGCAATTTCAACGGTGGGCAATTCATTCATAAGCTGAATAATGATTTCTCTCAAACAATCTTTTCAACAGTTTTCGGGTCGAGCAATGGAACGGTTTCACCGAATATTTCACCTACCGCATTTCTGGCAAGTGGATGTCATAACATTTATATAGCAGGCTGGGCTAGTCCTTCTGTCAATATTGATACTGGCTATGTGGGAGGATCTACAATTGGGCTGCCGGTTACAAACGATGCTTTACAAAAAACAACCAATGGATCGGACTTTTACCTGATGGTGATTTCAAAAAACGCTGACTCTTTATTATATGCGACATTTTTTGGAGGAGCTGAACCAATGGAACATGTGGATGGAGGAACCAGCAGATTTGATAAGGCAGGAGTTGTCTATCATGTGGTCTGTGCCGGATGTTGGGGAAATTCATTTTTTACTACAACGCCAAATGCCTATTCACGATCGAATGGCAGCTCCAGGTGCAACATGGCCGCATTTAAATTAGACTTGTCCATAGTAGATGCATCTTTTGAAGTTGATGAGGATATTGTATGTTCAGCGCCTCACGTAATTAACATTACAAACAACAGCAGCGGCGCGGTTAACTATCATTGGGACTTTGGAGACGGAACCACCTCAACGGACAGAAATATCAATACCCACGAATATACTGCGGAGGGTCAGTATACAGTCACCCTTACGGCTTCCAATACTGAAAGCTGTGGTAAAAAATCAGACACTCAAACGCATGTGATAAATGTTTCTTTCCCGGACTTTAAAATCGGCGATGATGGTAAAATATGCAAAGGAGAAAGTTACAGGCTTACGTCAAGCGGAGGGGCTACCTACGAATGGAGTCCTGCTGCAGGTCTCAATGATCCTTCAATCCCCAATCCCATTGCTACCCCTGATTCCACTACTTATTACAAATTGAAAATGATGGATGGGAATGGATGTATTTTTATCGATTCAATATTGGTTGAACTACCGGAGCCCTTAAATGTACTATTTACTATAAATGAAAATACTTCCTGTACTACCCCTTTTGAAATAGAAATTGAAAACTTAAGTAGTGGCATTGACGACTTTGCCTGGGATTTTGGCGATGGAAATACTTCAAATGATCCGGCAATTAAATCTTATATTTATAACACGCCGGGAGAATATTCAATTTCTCTTAAAGGTTCAACGTCCAATTATTGCGGGGATTTTTCGGCCACTCACTCTGAAAGAATCAATATTTACGTACCCAATTTCACTATCGGGGAAGGCGCAAATATATGTGAGGGAGAAAGCTATGAATTGACTTCGAGTGGGGGAATCGCTTATTCCTGGTCCCCTTCTACCGGATTAAACAATAGCAATTTACCAAATCCAATTGCCACTCCAGATACCACTACGTTCTATAAAGTGCATATTCTTGACGAAAATGGCTGTACTTACGAAGATTCTGTTTTAATTGAAGTCACCAAAGACATTGTATTGGATTTTGAAACTGCTTTTACATTCAATTGTACGGACAGACCAGAATTTCAATTTGTAAATAAATCCGAAAACGCCACCGGTTATCTTTGGTATTTTGGAGACGGCTCCACTTCTACAGAGGAAAGTCCATTCCACATCTATGAAAAGGACAGTGTCTATCAGGTAAAATTAGAAGCAATAAATCGGCTTTGCACAGAAACAACCACTTTCAGTTTACCCGTAACCCGATTAATCATTCCTAATGTATTTACCCCAAATGGCGATAATATAAATGACTATTTCGAAATAAAAAGTTTAGAACCCCTCAATCTCACCATATTCAACAGATGGGGAAAAGAAATATTTTCAAAAGAAAACTATGAAAATAACTGGAAGGCAGATGGCCTGGCGGCAGGCACCTACTTTTATGCTGTTGAAGATAAAAGAAACAATATATGTAAAGGCTGGGTTCAGGTCATAAAATAGCAGGCAAACTCATATTCTCATTCAATAAAAAATCTGTTTAAAAATATCCGTATTCCTATATAACTTTGAACCCTAACATTTACAAACAAACAGGTTTTGTAGAGAAAGATGAGAATAAGATGAAAGTAGAAATAAATCGGCTGAATGACGCCTACCATTTTGAGGCTATAAACGAGCAGGGAAGCAAAATCCAAATGGATGCTTCGCCTGAAATTGGAGGACAAAATCTTGGTTTTCGCCCCATGCAGCTTCTTCTTGCAGGTTTAGGAGGATGTAGTTCCATTGATGTTGTCAATATCCTGAAGAAGCAAAAGCAGGACATTAAAGATGTACGGGTTACAGTTGACGGAGAAAGAGAAAAAGATGTAATACCTTCATTATTTACCGATATTCATGTTCACTTCCATTTATCAGGAAAACTGGATGAAGAAAAGGTAAAAAAAGCCATCGACTTATCTGTTACCAAATATTGCTCTGTATTAAAAACCCTTGAGAAAACTGCCCGGATCACCCACAGTTATACCATCACTACCGGATAAGATTTAATACATCAAAACTGACTTAAGTAAAAAATTCAAATCTGACAGGTTTATTAAGTTGGGATAAGCGAATAATTTCCAAACTTGTCAGGTTTTGTAAATGAATTTAAACTTAAAACTATAGCATGGAGAATTACGAGAATTTTGAAACCAAAGCAGTCAGGACAACGGTAGAGCAAACGCCGTTCAGAGAACACTCTACTCCATTATTTATGACTTCCAGCTTTACATTTGACAGCGCTGAACAGGCAAATGCCCTGTTTATGGAAGAATTAAAAGGAAATATTTATTCTCGTTATTCCAATCCAAATACTACAGATTTTATACAAAAGATGTGTGCCCTTGAAGGAACAGAAGATGGATTTGCCTGTGCTTCAGGTATGTCTGCGATGTTTTCAAGTATGGCTCCGTTTTTAAAATCCGGCGATCATGTGCTGGCATCGCGATCTTTGTTTCTATCCACGCATCAGATCTTGACCACTATTTTTCCAAAATGGGGAATAACGCATACCTACGCAGAAATCGATAAACCTGAAACATGGGAATCTTTGATTCAGCCCAACACTAAAATGATTTTTGTGGAAACGCCTTCAAATCCCTCTTTGGAAATTATTGACCTGGAGTGGCTCGGTAAACTGGCAAAAAAACACAACCTACTTTTAAATGTAGACAATTGCTTTTCTACTCCTTACGTTCAAAACCCTGCCAAATATGGCGCTACCCTGGTTACGCATTCGGGAACAAAATTCATTGACGGACAAGGCAGGGTACTTGGAGGAATTATTCTCGGACCAAAGGACCTTATTAAAGAGATAAGGTTTTTCTGTAGACATACCGGCCCGTCTCTGTCTCCTTTTAACGCCTGGATTTTAAGTAAAAGTCTGGAGACCCTGGCGGTGCGAATGGAAAGACATTGTGAAAACGCTTTAAAACTTGCCCTCTTCCTTGAGCAGCATGAAGGTGTTTCTAAAGTAAAATATCCTTTTTTACCCTCCTACCCAAAATATGAGTTGGCAAAAAAACAAATGCGATCGGGTGGAGGAATGGTTTCTTTTGAATTAAAAGGAGGTATTGAAAGAGGAAGAAAATTTGTAAATGCTTTGAAAATGGTTACTCATAGCTCCAACCTGGGTGACTCCAGATCCATCGCTATCCATCCGGCTTCTACTACTCATTCAAAATATTCCGACGAAGAAAGAGCAGGCGTGGGTGTTTTTCCTTCCCTGATAAGAATTTCCGTTGGACTGGAACATATTGATGATATTAAGGCCGACATTCATCAGGCCATTGAAGCATCAGGTAAATAAATTCTAAATGTTAAATTTTGAATGTTAAATGGCGAAAAATCATTCAACATTCAAAATTTGACATTCAACATCTTTACACAATTGCGGTAACTTCTATTTCCACAAGGTATTCAGCACCGATTAGCTTAGCTTCCACCATCGTTGTGGCAGGTTTTATGTCCTTAAAAACTTCCCCATGGGCTTTGCCTACTTCCTCCCATTTGGAAATATCCGCTACAAACATTCTGGTTCTTACTACATCTTTAAAGCTCGCACCAGCTTCCGCTAAAACTTTAGCCACCTTTTGTAAAATAAATTTGGTTTGCTCGTAATGACTTCCTTCTCCTACAACCCCGTTTTCGTCTGAGGCAGTAGTTCCTGAAATTTCTATAACATTTCCAATTTTTACAGCTCTGGAATAGCCGATTATGTCCTCCCATTTTGCGCCGGAAGAAATGTTTCTTCTTGAATTATTCATTTAACATAGTTTTAAGGTGAGGCTCAAAGTTAGGGAATAGGTATCAGGTTTGGGGTATGGGGTTTTTCAAAAATTATTCTTTATTCTTTATTTTTAATTCTTTATTCTTACAAAAAAACTTCTTTTCAAACCACAAGTTAAATAAGAACGAACCAAACTCTTATGTCAAAGAAAATCAGAAGGGAAGATGCTTTAAACTATCACATGTATCCTACTCCGGGAAAGGTAGAAGTGGTTCCAACCAAAATGGTAAGTTCCCAGCTTGATCTGGCACTAGCCTATTCACCGGGGGTAGCAGAACCATGCAAAGAAATTGCTGCAAACGTGGAAGATGTATACAAGTATACTTCCAAAGGGAACCTGGTTGGGGTTATTTCTAATGGAACAGCCGTGTTGGGTTTGGGAAATATCGGTCCTGAAGCCAGTAAACCGGTAATGGAAGGAAAGGGCGTTCTTTTTAAAAAATTTGCAGGGATAGATGTTTTTGATATTGAAATAAACTGCACGGATCCTGATCAATTTATACGAATTGTAAAATCATTGGAACCCACTTTCGGTGGCATAAATCTGGAAGATATAAAAGCGCCCGAATGTTTTTATATAGAACAGGCATTAAGGGAAGAGATGAATATCCCCCTGATGCATGATGATCAGCATGGAACGGCAATAATTTCTTCGGCCGCCCTGCTTAATGCCCTGGAGCTTGTTGGGAAAAAAATAGAAAAAGCAAAGTTCGTTATCAATGGTGCAGGCGCAGCAGCGATTGCTTGTACTAAGCTTTATGTGGAGTTGGGCGCACGAAAAGAGAACATTGTCATGTTTGACATCAATGGCTGTATTGCACTAGAAAGATTGGATCTGGATGATATTAGAAAGCCATTTGCTACCGCCAGAAAAATTTCGGGACTTTCTGAAGCGATGAAGAATGCTGATGTATTTATCGGTTTATCTGCTGGCAATATACTTTCAGAAGAACATATTAAATCTATGGCAAAAAATCCGATTGTTTTTGCCTTAGCAAATCCGGATCCTGAAATCGCTTATGACCTTGCCGTGGCAGTCAGAAAAGATATTATTATGGCCACAGGAAGATCCGACCACCCTAACCAAGTCAATAATGTCTTGGGTTTCCCTTATATTTTCAGAGGAGCGCTGGACGTGAGAGCTATTGAAATAAACGAAACAATGAAGCTTGCAGCCGTTTATGCCTTGGCTAAACTGGCCAGGGAACCTGTGCCCGACAGCGTGAGTAAAGCATACGGGGATAAAGTCATTACTTTCGGGAGAGAATATTTGATTCCCAAACCTTTGGATCCCAGGTTAATTACAACGATTTCACCGGCAGTAGCAAAAGCAGCCATTGAATCAGGATTGGCACAAAAGCCCATAACCAACTGGGATGAATATGACCTGGAACTTCAGAAAAGAATAGGCCTGGACAACAGATTAATTTCAACAGTGATTAACCGCGCCAAAAAAGATCCTCAAAGAATAATTTTTGCGGAAGCTGACAATAAGAAGATATTAAAAGCAGCACAAATAATAAAAATGGAAGGCGTTGGAATTCCCATTTTGTTAGGCAACAAGGAACGAATAAAAAAGCTGATCAAGGAACACGAATTGGATCTTTATGACTGCGCTATGATCGATCCCGCTCAAGATCCTAAAAAGCTGGAAGATTTTGGCAATCTCTTATATGATAAAAGGAAGCGAAAGGGATTGACCAAGCATGAGGCAAAAAAATTAATGAAAGAGCGAAATTACTTTGGAGCAATGATGCTGGAAGTTGGAGAAGGAGATGCATTGGTTTCCGGACTTACAAAAGATTATTCCAAAACAATTTTACCCGCCTTGCATGTAATAGGCGTGGAAGAAGGCGTAAAAAGAGTGGCGGGAATGTATATCATCAACAATAAAAAGGGCTCCTTTTTCTTTGCGGATACTACAGTAAACACCAATCCAAACGTAGATGAGCTGGTGGAAATTATCGGGTTAACTGCACGTGGAGTGAGCTTTTTTGATACCGTGCCGCGAATTGCTATTTTGTCTTATTCAAATTTTGGATCTTCCAAAGGAGAAGTTCAGGAAAAAACCATTGCAGCCACTCAAAAAGCAAAAGAAAAATATCCTGACCTGGTCATTGAAGGAGAAATGCAGGCAAATGTCGCATTGGATACGGTAATCCAGCAGGAAAATTATCCTTTTAGCGCTTTGGCTCAGCAGCCGGCAAACACATTAATCTTCCCAGACCTGGCTTCAGGAAATATCGCTTATAAACTTTTAATGGAACTTGGAAACGCTGAAGCAATCGGACCAATTCTGATGGGAATGAAAAAACCTGTTCATATTTTACAATTAGGGAGCTCTGTCAGAGAGATTGTAAATATTGTAGCCATTGCCGCTTTGGATGCCATTCAACAAAAGGCTAAGAAGAAGATGATTTAAAAAGATGGTATTGATAAGTTCAACATCTTAGTGATTGACA
>DASPJL010000009.1:0-19218 GCA_035628645.1 Cytophagales bacterium
TAAAGTTCTACTATTACGATTTCATTTCCATACAGATCCAAACAATGAAAAAACTTATATGCCGATGCAATCACAGGTTCTACTTTAATTGTTACATTATTGCTCTTAAGCTTTTCATACAATTCACTTAATGCAGAAGTATAAATCACCATTGTAGGTTGCCCATTGGTTTGATTTCCAATATGGGGATCATTATCCGATTTCAATAACCAAATGCCAAAAGAATCTGAAGGCTCCGTTCCTATGTGTAGATACCTTTGCCCTTGATCGGTAACTGAATCAAAAATTTTCTTAAAACCAAAGTTCTTTTCATAGAAATCCAAGGCGTCTTCATAATCCTTAACAAGTAAAATAATTCTTCCAAGGGTGTTTTTCATAAGGAGGGTTTTTAAAGATTGCGCTTGCTAAAGCATCTGCCGGTTTTAATATTTTATTTCAGTTATGGGCTAAGTTTA
The DNA here is from genome assembly GCA_035628645.1 of Cytophagales bacterium. Classification (GTDB taxonomy): domain Bacteria; phylum Bacteroidota; class Bacteroidia; order Cytophagales; family Cyclobacteriaceae; genus DASPJL01. The sequence continues at coordinate 456 of DASPJL010000009.1, forward strand.
GCCCATAACTGAAATAAATTCAAATGCTCTTTTAATTATTATCTTAAAAAAAACAGATCAAAATCTTATATTTTTAATTTCTTTACATTATTGATGCTCATTTCTATTGCTTCCAGGGCCGGGCGTTTGCAAAAATCTTGTTCTACAAAATAATGTTTAAGGCCTGCAATTTTTTGGGCATCAAAAATCCGTTGAAAGTCAATTGAACCATTACCTACTTCAGCCATGGCTCTCTCAGCAGTTTTTTCCATATCCTTCAAGTGCCACAAGGGAAATCTTCCCGGGTGTTTCTCAAAATACATCACCGGATCAACACCGGCAAATGCCGTCCAATATAAATCCAGTTCCATTTGGACAAGATCAGGGGTAGTTTCTTTAAGAATTAAATCATAAGGAACCGTGCCTTCCAATGGCTGAAATTCAAAGTCATGGTTATGATAGATAAATTGCAATCCATTCTTTTTACTGATTTCGGCACTTTTATTAAAAAGTTCAATATGACGTTTGTAATCATCGAGTTTGGTTCTTTCGTCAGGAAAAAGATAAGCACAAACTACGTACTTCTGGCCAATCTCTGCTGCATCTGCCACTGCCCTTTCCCAGTCGTTCTTTAAAGTACCTTTAACTGAAGAATCAAGATTGCCGGTTAAATAATGGCCACTCGGCGCTTTTAATTTATATTTCTTAAGAAGCCCCTTAAATTCTTTAGGTGTTTTTCCAAAAAACTTCCCGTCGGTATATCCGAAAAGCTCCAATTCAGAATAACCTAAATTTGAAACTTTTTCCAATATACGCTCAAGCTGATTCGGAATTTCATTTCTCAGCGTGTAGAGTTGTAGTCCTATTTTTTGTTCTGCTTTACCAAAGGAATATTTTGGAAGCAAGGTTCCTGCTAATGCAAGAGAACTGATTTTAATAAAATCTTTTCTCGATAGTGTTTTCGAAAATGACATAAGGGTAAATGGTTTATTAATGAAAAATATAAAGATTGATTTAAATACAACTATTTAACAATTCTCCCTTATTCCGGTATAAATTATTTCTGTTAACCGACGGTTTAAAAGTTTATGGAATTATTCATCAAAATCTTTTCTTCCTATTTTCGCTCAAATTAAGCAACTGAAACCTCTCATGTCAGAACAGCTTCCAATCCTTGAAATCCTTCCTGAATTAAAGGAAAAACTTAAGGAAAACAATATTGTCATTTTACAGGCGCCACCGGGCGCCGGAAAAAGTACAGTATTGCCCTTGGAGTTGTTAGGTGAATCGTGGTTAAAAGGAAATAAAATCCTTTTGCTCCAACCAAGGAGGCTTGCTGCCATTACTGTGGCAAATCGGCTGTCTTCTTTAATTAATGAACCGGTCGGGAAAAAAGTAGGGTATCGAATAAGGTTTGAAAATCGCATAAGCCAGGAAACAAAAATTGAGGTTGTGACCGAAGGTATCCTCACAAGGATTTTGCAGCAGGATAACGGATTGGAAGGAGTAGGGCTGGTGATTTTTGATGAGTTTCATGAAAGAAGTCTGCATGCCGATCTTGCCTTTGTTTTGTGCAGGGAAGTTCAGCAAATATTACGGGAAGATCTTAAAATCCTGATTATGTCGGCTACCCTTAATGAAGACGCCTTGTTGGCAAGTTTAGGCGATGTTCCGGTCTTAACTTCCCGGGGCAGACAATTTCCCATTGAATACAAATACATTGGACAAGACAAACAGATTCCATTGCATAAACAGGTAGCAGGGGTAGTTCGAAAAGCCATGTCGGAACAGGACGGTGATGTACTGGTTTTTCTTCCCGGGATTGGAGAAATACAAAAAACAACGGATTTGCTCGAAGGTTCGGGAGCAGCGGTATATGGATTATACGGTGACTTACCTCAGCAAAAGCAACAGGAAGCAATCATGCCTCATCCAAAGGGAATGAGGAAAGTGGTTTTGGCAACATCAATAGCGGAGACGAGTATTACAATTCAGGGAATAAAGATCGTAGTGGATAGTGGATATGCAAGAATGCCAAGGTTTGATCCGCGATCAGGTTTGTCAAGACTTGAAACAGTAAAAGTAACGATGGATTCTGCAAATCAACGAGCCGGAAGAGCTGGTAGGCTGGGACCTGGAATCTGTTACCGGCTTTGGACAGAAGGAAGTCATTCACATTTATTACCCGCCCGTTCTCCTGAAATATTAGAAGCCGATTTATCCTCTTTGGTTCTGGAACTGTCTCTTTGGGGAGTGAAAAATATTAAAGAGTTGAAATGGATTACACCTCCACCTTCCGGGGCCGTAAGCCAGGCAATTGAATTGCTTCAAAACTTAGGCGCTTTGGATGAAGACCGGATAACGGATAGAGGAAGAGAAATGCTTCGCCTCCCCACTCATCCCCGGATTGCCCATTTATTAATTGAGGGAAGAGATGCTGGACTGTTGTCTTTGGCTACAGATATAGCTGCTGCGCTTGAGGAAAGAGACCCATTACCAAGAGATACTGGGGTTAATCTTGCTGAAAGAATCGAAGTCCTTCGAAAATGGCGAAGCAAAACCTATGTGATTGCAGATTCAACCGTCCTTTTAAGAATTGAGCGTCTGGCTTCCATGTGGAGAAAAGCATTGAATGGTGCAGTGGACAATACCTTTCCTAATTATGAACAAGTAGGAAAATTGCTTTCCGCCGCTTATCCGGAACGTATTGCCCGTCAAAGGGAAAAACACTCCAACAGATACCGGCTCGCGAATGGAAGGGTAGTTCAATTAACTGAACACGATCCTTTGATAGGGGAGGAATGGCTTTCAATTGCACATCTGGATGCTGGTAAAAATGAGGGTCGTATTTTCCTTGCGGCTCCCTTAAATGTCAAAGATGTTCTTCACCTTGCCTATGAAAAAGAAGTGGTAAGCTGGGATTCACAAAAAGGAGTACTGATTGCAAGGAATGAAAGACGATTAGGCGAAATTACCCTGAATAGTACTCCTTTAATCAATATACCTGAGGATCAACAGGCGAAAATCTTGTGCAATGTTTTGCGATCAGAAGGATTAAACTTATTGAATTGGACTGAAACGGCGCTCAGCTTGCAGTTTCGTTTGGCAAATGTAAAATCCTGGAGACCTGAAGAGAACTGGCCCGACCTCTCAAATGAAAATTTATTAAATAGTTTGGAAGAATGGATTGCGCCATACCTAATAACCGTCAGAAAGCGGGAAGATTTTGGCAAACTTGATCTGGATAATATTTTAAAAGGGATGGTTCCATGGGAAAAGTATCAATGGTTGGAAGAATTGGCGCCTGAAAAGCTAAAAGTGCCGAGCGGTTCTATGATAAAAATGGAATATTTTTCTGATGGCAGACCTCCGGTTTTAGCCGTTCGTTTGCAAGAGGTTTTCGGCCTGACTGATACGCCTACAATTAACGAGGGCAGAACAAAAGTACTTCTCCATCTGCTTTCCCCCGGTTATAAACCAGTCCAGGTTACCCAGGATTTAAGGAGTTTCTGGAAAAACACTTACCCAGAAGTAAGGAAAGAATTAAGGGTTAGATATCAAAAGCATTCCTGGCCGGAAGATCCATGGAATGCAGAAGCGGTAAGAGGAGTAAAGAAAAAACCGGTAAAATGAGGAAGTTTAAATAAGCCCATAGTTACCAGCCAATTGTCTATAAGAAAAACTTTTGGCAATTCAGTGTTTGTTTGGACAACAAAAGCTTTCACCATTAAGTACACTTATAGTAGGCATTTTAAATTTAAAACTATGGCAAAAACGATTTGGAAAATAGACCCTATGCACAGTGAAATTCAGTTTAAGGCAAAGCACTTAATGATAACTACTGTAACAGGCCATTTTGATGAGTACGATCTCGAAGTGGAGACCGAAGGAGAGGATTTTACCAAAGCTTCAAAAATTCATTTTACAGCAAATGTTAATTCTATAACCACCAACAATGAGCAACGCGATACACATCTGCGCTCCGCTGATTTCTTTGATGCACAAACACATAATCAAATAAAGTTTGTCGGAAACAAGTATGAAAAAATCGGTGAAGATGAATATAACCTGTTTGGAGATATAACGATTCGTGAGACAACAAAGCCAATAAAATTAAATGTGGAATTTGGAGGAATAGTGGTAGATCCCTATGGACAAACCAAAGCAGGATTTACTGTAAGAGGAAAAATAAGTCGAAAAGAATTCGGTTTATTATGGAATGCTGTAACAGAGGCCGGAAGTATAGTGGTAAGCGATGAAATAAAGGTTCATTGTGAGGTTCAATTAATAAAACAACAAAGTGAAGGTGTAGGCAAGGAGAATCATGCCGAAATGACAAATCATTGAAAGGGTCATTTTGTTTTTAACCACAGAGCGATAGGAGAAAACTCAGAGAACATAGATAAGTGAAAAACTCTCATTGTCCTCCGTGAGAATCTCCTTTATCTCTGTCGTTAAATTTTTACACTTTTATCCCCATCAGCAAATCAACATAATATATCTCATTTGGAGTTATATTTGTATTTTGTTTAAAAATAGATATTACCTTTGCTGGTCATAATTCACCCTTAAGGCATACCGTGACCAGAAAGAAAATCAAGAATAAGCTTGCAAAATCCTTTATCATTTTTTTGTCTGTCGTTTCTATTCTGTGTATAGCCCTTTTTACCAAAACTGATACAACCCCTTATAAAAAGACAGGATATTATAAAGAAATGGTATCCCGGCTGGATTCAATACCAGAGGAAACCATAAAAGGAGAATACTTCAAAGCAGGATGGGCAAAAGAAAACATCACACCCAATAATCCCTTACCTATTGCAAGCTATGGAATACGAAAAAATAATCTGGGCGTTCACGATTCTTTGTGGGTAAGAACTTTTGTTTTCGACAATGGCGTGAATAAAGTTGCCATGGTTACGATGGATCTTTTAATTTTTCCTCCCGAGGTAACTAAACGACTAGAATCCAAACTTCCTGCAGGGTTTTCTTTAAATAACACCTATTTATCTGCGACCCACACACATAATGGGGCAGGTGGTTGGGCAAAAGGAGCAGCAGGAATATTTCTGGCAGGAAGTTTTGAAGAAGGCTATGTTCAAAAGATGGTGGAAGCAATTGCAAAATCAATTTCCAGTGCCAGCTTAAATATGGAAGACGCCTTAATCGGTACCGCCAGGTTTAATGCTTTTTATCTGGTAAAAAACAGACTGGTGAACCGGGACGAAGTAGATCCATGGTTAAGGGTTTTAAAAGTTAAAAAAGCATCAGGCGCTACTGCCGTTTTATCTACTTTTTCTGCACATCCTACTTGTATCAGTTCCAAAATTGATCTTATTTCCAGGGACTATCCGGGAGCCCTGGTTGATTCTTTGGAAAAAAGCGGAAAAGTAGAATTTGCATCTTTTATGGCGGGAGCAGTAGGAAGCCACGCCCCACGTAATTACAATATGTCCAACTTTAATTTGATTGGTTTTATTGGCAATCAATTATCGTATAAAATTCTAAGCAGTATTGATACCCTCTCGGTTTTTAAACCATCAATTATCAAAACATTAAATATTCCCCTGTCACTTAGAGAACCTCATTTCAAAGTAACAAACTCTATACGTCTTCGCCCATGGGTTTTTGAGTGGCTTCTTGGCAAGTATACTTTTGTCATGAAAGCACTACGAATTGATAATATCGTATTTGTAGGCACACCTTGTGACTTCTCAGGAACAATGGTCGATTCTATTGATGAGTTTTCTTCAGCAAAAAACTATCAGGTATTCGTAACAAGCTTTAATGGAGGGTATTTGGGATACATTACTGAGGATCGGTATTATAATTTACAAAAAGGGGAAACAAAGGATATGAATTGGTTCGGGCCTTACAATGGCGCTTATTTTCTGGAAATCATTCAATCTATAATTGCTAAAATTTAGCTGAATGTGTGAAATTATTGGAAAAACTGGAATAAGAGGTCATTCCAAAATTCCATTCATTTAATAAATTCTGGTTCAGACCACAACAACTTTTAAGAATGCCACAGTGTTTCTCTACTATAGCCTCTCAGAACTTCAACAATAATGTTCTATTTTTAAGAATTGTTGACGTGAAGGCAAAGTAGAACAGATATATATGATAGAAATAAATAAAGAACTGGTTGACAAAGTCTGTGAAAAGGCAAATTCATCTGCAAGATTAAGAATGAATCATAATTTTCATGAAAACGCCTCAGATACCATGCACAGAATGATAAACGCGCTTCAGACGGGTACGTATATCAGACCGCATAAGCATGAAAACCCGGATAAGAACGAAGCCTTTATTTTATTACGGGGAACTGTTTTGATTGTAGAATTTGACCCGTCGGGCAACATTGTTTACCATACCATTTTAAGTCATGCTACAGGAAATTATGGTGTTGAAATCCCCCCTAAAACCTTTCATTCTTTAATTCCATTGGAAAAAGATACAGTAATTTATGAAGTTAAGGATGGGCCTTATGATGTAAAAAGGGACAAAATCTTTGCTTCGTGGTCACCTGAAGAAGGCTCCCCTGAAGGATCAGCTTTTAATAAATCAATTTTGGATAAATTAAATATAAAGAAAGTTGAAGATTAAAGAATTTGAAAAATCGCTGAGTGAATCTTCGCCGCCTTCCCATTTTTCAGAGGAATTAAAATCCTTGTGGCATGCAAAGAAAGATCACTGGGAAGAAGCCCACTCTATAGCCCAGGATATTGACAATGCGAATGGATACTGGATTCATGCTTATTTGCATAGGGTTGAGGGGGATTTGGGAAATGCGAATTACTGGTATCGGCAATCAGGAAAAGCAATGCCGTCTGTTTCTCTATCTGAGGAACTTGAGGTGCTGATTCAGTCGTTCTTTAATGAAAATGAATAAATTTTTCTATTAGGCAGCGCTAAAAATACTTAAAAAAGTTATGGTACCCATTCTAAAGGATTCCATTTTAAGCTTTGATCTGCCTGGATTTATTGTCAGTGATTTAAAATTTATCTTTTCATAGGCATCAGACAAGTTAGTGGAACCTGGCACTTTTTCACATAAAATATCAACTTGTAATTCCTGGCCTTTTGAATACTTTCCGTTGATTTCTATAATAAAATTACCGTCTGCGTCGGTCTTTGACTCTGCGATTAACGTAGGATTGTAGTTTTTTTGGGGCGCTCCTAATGTATTTTGTGGTGTATACAGTTTAATTAATACATTAGATATTGGTTCAAAAGAATTTTCTGTTTTGTCCCAAAGTTTACCTTTAAAAGTATAAGTCATCTCTCAAAATAAATAGATAAGAACTCCTTTTTATTTAATTTCATTAGTTGTAATCACTTTAGGAGTTAAAATCTTGTATAAGACTTAATCTAAATAAAAGATATTTGTAACCTCTATAATAGGGATTTTTTTCAAAAAAATCAAAAAAAATTACATCGCTGACTTTTTAACCAATTTAAGAAATCTAAAAGAGTATTTAACCCGCTGAAAACGAAGAAAGAATAAATAAAGAAACTTCAGCCTTCTTTAAGCGCTAAAATTTTGCGGTACGCCTTTTCAATAGGGAAGCCCATTACGTTATAGTATGAACCCACAATTTTTGATATTCCGATCATTCCAATCCATTCCTGAATACCATAAGCGCCTGCTTTGTCGAGAGGTTTAAATTTTTCAACATAGTAGCTTATTTCATCATCTGTCAAATCCCTGAAATAAACTTCTGTAGTATCCGAAAAAGTGGTAAACTTTTTTTTATAAAGAATGGTAACTCCGGTAATTACCTCATGTTTTTTCCCAGAAAGGGATTGGATCATTTTAATTGCGTCGGCCGAATCCACCGGCTTTCCAAGTACCTTCCCATCCAATAATACCAAAGTATCTGCAGCAACTACCAGGTTATTACAGGATTCTTCTTTGAAAACCGCTGCTTTCTTTTCTGCTAAATATGCCGGAACTTTTGTAAGCTCGAGAGTTTCGGGATAATTCTCCTCGGTTTCTTTCGTCAAAATTGTTACTTCAAATCCAGCTTCACTTAAAATCTGCTTTCTTCTCGGAGACTTAGAAGCAAGAATCACTAAGGGTAAATTCATTTTCCTTTATTGAATTAAATAAAAAACCACATATAACTTTCGGGTAAAAATAGGTAGATTTTTGGGGCATTGTATAACCGCTGTAGCAAACCTCCTTAATTTCTTTCATTGTCACCGGTCTGGTCAGGATTGCCATTGCTGCTTGGCCTGTGTTCACCTTTTCTTCGCATACCGTTAAACTCCTTTCAAAAAGTATTTTTTCTGATTTTCTTTGATCCTTACCTTTTATACCCAATAATTTTTCTATTATAAAAAAGTGAAGAACCGTCAAATCCAGTTCTTTTACTTTCTCTGGAAAATGCCAGTTTAGTATTGAAAAGGATTCACTTTTCAGTTGAATAAGGAAACTAAAACTAGGTAAAACCAGGCCGAACATCCACTTGTACTGCTCAATGCTTTTCGCCATCCTTGAAATGTTTCTTTCGATGGGTTGCAGATGAAAAAATTCCTGAAGACCATTGATGAACTTTTCTTCATCGAAGCCTTCTACATTTTGAATTAATCTATGCGTTGGCAATATTTTTAAATCATCGGATTCGATATTGGTGAAATACATTAAGTGAAAATTATACCCTTCTCTTCCGGTATGTCCGGGGGGTTGAATGGCTGATTTCCGCTTATGGATCAAAGCACTTTCATACCGGTGATGCCCATCTGCCAGGATTACCTGCTTTTCCCTAAGGTTTGAAATGAAAGCCTGAATCACCTTTTTATCGTGAATTACACTTAACACATCCCTCACACCTTGATAATCTTCAATGGAATAAATAGAATCATTAATACTTTCATCCATATACTTTTCCAGCTCAAAAGTCGGGTCTGAGTATAAACCATGGGTAGGACTTGCCTGCAATTGGGTCTCTTCCAATAACTTCACCCTATCATTAACCGAAGCAGGGATTGTATTTTCATGTCTTAACAATATATTTTCTTCCCATTCATAAACCCTGATGTTGGAAATAAACCCCTTCCTGCAATATTGTTTTTCCTCCCCTGGAATAGTAAAATATTGATAGTAAACATATATCCCGGGAATATTGTCTTGAATTACAACCCCTTTTTCTTTCCACGTTTCCAATATTTTCACAGCACTTTTAGCCGGCTCATCTCCTTGTGGTACAGAAAGGTGAATGCTATTAAAAGGATTACTATAAAGTCGGTTTCTATCATGGTCAGAAACAACATCAAATAGGGGAGAGGTCAAGCTTTCTATTTCTTTAGATAATGCTTTATTATACCGCAGCGCTTTTATGGGAATTATTTCCGCCAATCTTTTAGCTATTTTATGGACAAATAAAAATATAAACTTTAAAACAAGGCTAAAGTTAAAGATCTCTTTTATCTTTTATCCTCAAAAGAATAAACTTTAAGGAACACTATAAGAATCTCTGGCAAAATATTATTCCTGGATTACTGAAATCGGATTTGGAAGAAATACTAAAGAAAGCAGGATTTGAAATAGCATTTTCTGATGTCGAAAAAGGTTTTGTAACGATTATAGCTAGAAAAACTTAGCTTGTTGTAAACACAATGATTACAAAAAGAAAAGGTCCGGCAAGAATGCAGGACCTTTATTAATTTCAAATAAATCTTTGTTTTATTTACCTTCTTCCTCGCCAGTCTTACCTCTTAATGCTCTTGGCACCTCAACGGTAGCTATAGAAACAAGCGGGCTATTTAAAATAGTAAAATTATCGGCTTTAACATCTCCAACTTTTACAGATTTACCCAAATCAAGACCGGTAATATCAACCTCAATATAATCAGGTAGATTTTTCGGTAAAGATTTAATCTTAATCTTTCTTAATTTAGGATAAAGTTTTCCTCCTTTTTGAACCCCTGGAGCAGTACCAACCAATTTGACAGGAATTTCCATTTTAACTTCTTTATCATCCTTTAATAAAAGGAAGTCAGCATGAAGAATTAGCTCATTTACCGGATGGATTTGAATGTCCTGTAAAATTGCTCTGTAGATCTTACCTTCTATATTTAATTCAGCTATATGAGCCTCAGGTGTGTAAACCAAGCCTCTGAATAAAATCATTGGAACAGAAAAATGTATTTGTTCTTCTCCACCATAAAGCACGCAGGGCACTTGGCTGTCGTCACGTAAAGCTTTTACGGTAGATTTGCCGAGATTTGCTCTTTTAAACCCTATAATCTCATGTGTTTTCATTTGTTTTGTTATTTATAATTTATGTTTAATAATTCTAGTTTGTTATGAATAGTGAGCTTATGGACCCGTGCTCATTGATGTTCATTATTGCTTTTGCAAAAAGTTCAGCTACTGAAAGTACCTTAATCTTCGGCGAACTTTGTTTTAGTGGTATAGTGTCACTGACCACCAATTCTTCAAGAACTGAATTCTCAATGTTTTTATAAGCATTGCCCGACAATACAGGATGGGTAATGATAGCCCTAACAGATTTTGCACCTTCAGCCATAATGATTTCTGCTGCTTTGCACATTGTTCCACCTGTATCAATTAAGTCATCCACTAAGATTACATCAGCTCCTTTTACATCCCCGATTACTTGCATGGAAGCAATTTCATTGGCTCTTTTTCTTTGTTTGTCACAAACCACTAAATCTGCCTGAAAATACTTTGCATAACCCCTTGCTCTGGCCATTCCTCCAACATCAGGCGCTGCAAAAACCAATCTATTCTTTAGTTTTAATGAACTGATATAGGGGAAAAATATAGCAGAACCGTAAAGATTGTCTACAGGAAAATCAAAGAAACCTTGGATTTGCCCGGCGTGTAAATCTGTAGTAACCAGTCTGTCAGCTCCCGCGGCAGTTAATAAATTGGCAACCAGTTTAGCTGCAATAGATACCCTCGGTTTATCTTTCCTGTCCTGACGCGCATAACCAAAATAAGGAATCACTACCGTTACATAATGCGCAGATGCTCTTCTTGCAGCATCAATCATTAGCAACAATTCCATTAAATTATCTGCAGGGGGAAAAGTAGACTGGATCAGAAAAATATCACAACCTCTTATTGATTCATTGTATCTTACTGATAGCTCACCATCACTGAATTTTTGACTTGTTAAAGAGCCAAGCTCCAAGCCGAAAGAAGAAGCAATTTTTTGAGCTAGATAGTTAGATTCTGTACCGGAAAATAGCTTTACAATAGCCATCTATGTATGGGAGTTGTTTAAAAATGAATCCCGATCAAATTATCCACTTTAGATTGGAATAGTGGTTCATAATTACAATCGGGATTTAATTTGTTGTCCGACCAGGTCTCGAACCTGGACTCTTCTGGACCAAAACCAGACGTGTTGCCAATTACACCATCGGACATTATACCTTCCAACTAAAAATTGGAATGCAAAAATAAGTTAAAATATTTCGGATACAAATTCTGGAAATGTTTTTTTTCAAAATGTGGATAAATTCCTAATCCATCCACTTTCCGTATCCGTTATAATTAGTTTAAATACTTTCCTAACGAATTATTATACAAGTCAGTAGCTTCTTCTGTTGTCAATAAATTCTCCCCATCCACCACAAAACCTCCTGTTGTTACTTTGCCTAATTCCGATACGGATAAACCGCTGTTTTTAATAGAATTCAGAAAATCATTACGTTTTTCATCTTTTACCGAAACTACTACCCTGCTTTGGCTTTCTCCAAATAGAAAGGCGTCCTTCCTAACCGAATTATCGGAAGTAATCTCAAATCCAAATTTATTCACCATAGCGGATTCCGCTAAGGTAATGAATAAACCTCCATCAGCAACATCGTGCGCGGACTCTATTGCTTTTGCTTTAATCAAGGCTTTTATACTTTCCTGCAATTTGTATTCTTCATCCAGGTCAAAGGTTGGAGCAGGAGAGCCTTTTATACCTACATAACTGTATAAGTATTCTGAGGAATTTATACAATTCTTTGATTCACCAATTAAATATATAGTATCGCCCTGATTTTTGAATCCTAAAGCGGTTTGTGTTTTTTTATCGTCTAATATTCCCAGCATACCAATGGTTGGGGTTGGAAATACAGGACCTTCATCGGATGATTGATTATAGAAACTCACATTACCACCTGTAACAGGAGTACTGAATTTTTCACAAGCCTTTGACATTCCTTTTATGGCACTCACAAACTGCCAATACACTTCGGGGTTATAAGGGTTACCAAAATTCAGACAATTGGTAATTGCCGCGGGTTCTCCGCCTGAACAAACGATATTTCTTGCTGCTTCCGCCACAGCAATGGCGCATCCTGTTTCAGGATCAGCTTGAACATACCTTGAATTACAATCAACTTTTACCGCTATTGCTTTATCTGTTCCCTTTATATTTACAATAGCTGCATCAGATGGATTATTGGTACTCATATTAACAGTACCTACCATAGAGTCATATTGCTCATATATCCATCTTTTAGAAGCTATATTTGGATGTGATAATAAAAACCTCGCTACTGCTTTATAGTCAGAAGGTTCTTTTACGCTTTCAATCTTAAACTTCTTGTTTTCATGAAAATAAGCAGGTTCTCTATATTCTCTATGGTAAACAGGAGCACCTCCTCCTAAAACCAGATCATCCGCAGGTACGTCGGCAACCAATTCTCCATTCATGTAGAATTTAAGCCTTTCAGTATCTGTAACCGTCCCGATTTGTTCACAATTCAAGTCCCATTTATCAAATATTTCCTTGATTTCCTTTTCCTTTCCTTTTTTTATCACCACAAGCATTCTTTCCTGAGACTCTGACAGCAGGATTTCAAAAGGAACCATGTTTTGCTGACGTGTAGGCACTTTATCGAGAAAAATATCCATTCCGTGTTTGCCCTTGGCGCTCATTTCGGATGTGGAGCAGATTATTCCTGCCGCACCCATATCCTGAATTCCTATGACGTGTCCTGTAGCTATTACTTCAAGAGAGGCTTCCAATAAAAGCTTTTCCTGAAACGGGTCGCCCACTTGCACAGCCGGTAGTTTTTCATGAGAAACATCGGAAATATCTTCTGAGGCAAAAGTAGCGCCATGAATACCATCTTTTCCAGTGGCAGAACCTACTATAAAGACCGGATTTCCCACTCCGTATGAAATGGCTTTTGCAATTTGATCCGATTTTACAATTCCAGCGGAAAAAGCATTCACCAACGGATTAATATTAAAGCAATCGTCAAAAAACACTTCCCCGCCAACCGTTGGTATTCCAAAGGCATTGCCATAATCTCCAATTCCCTTAACTACTCCCTTTAGCAACCATTTGGTTTTATCTGATTTGATGTTTCCAAACCTTAATGAATTTAATTGAGCTATAGGCCGGGCGCCCATGGTAAAAATATCTCTGTTTATTCCACCAACACCAGTGGCAGCACCTTGATAAGGCTCTAAAGCAGAGGGATGATTATGAGATTCAATTTTAAAACTGATACCTATACCATCTCCAATATCTACCACTCCGGCATTTTCTTCTCCAGCCTTTGCTAACATCCGTGGGGAATCTTTTGGTAGTTTTTTTAACCAAACAATTGAATTTTTATAACTACAATGCTCTGACCACATTACAGAAAAAATGCTTAACTCCGTAAAATTGGGAACACGGCCCAATATAGATTTTATTTTATTAAACTCTTCTTCTAGTAAGCCTAGCTTTTTTGCTGTTTCGAATGTAGTTAATTGATTTTCCAAGGAAAAATAAACTTAAGGTTTGAAATAAAAATCTTAAAATAAGTGGCAAAATTAAGGGAATACCTAATACTTAAGAATAAGGAGGTGAATAATTTTCAAAATTACTTTCCCGGATTTAGGAATACGTCTCGGCTTAAGTTCTTAAGCGCATCATTAGAAAGATGTTACAAAATATATAAAAGGCCAAAATCAAAAAAAAAGAGCCACTAAATATAGCAGCTCTCCAATTTACTTCTGTTACAATAAGATCTTTTGTATTATTCTTTATATGGATAATACTTTCTTACCACTGTCGAAGGATCTGTATAGGTAAGTACAGAACCTGTCGCTTCGCAATCATCTGTTTTTTCACTTAACGAAGTATAGCCAAAATCAATAGATAAAGCTGCATCGCCAACAGCATAAACAATTTCGCCGGTTATAAATTTATATCCTTCCGGACCAACGCTACAATTCTGAACAACTATTGGATCAGGAATAGTGGTTACAAACTCCATTCCTTCTCTATTTACACCCATTTCTGTTACAAAATTAACAGAGTCACTTTCCACTTTTACCTGTACCACATTTCCGTCAAGGGTAATGGTTCTTCTCCTGCTAACGATCCAATCTCTTTCTGAGCCATTATCAAATTTGACTGTCATGTTTCCGTGCAAGGTGTGTATAAAAGGATTGGCTATTCCGGAGACGTTATACGCCACATATTTTCCATTAATGGTAATTGACTTATTATCAGACTTTCTGGTTACTTTGAAGTCGTTAAAAGTAATTTCCAAAGTTCCACCTGCCTCGTGCCACTTTACATCTGAAATTAACTCTGCTATAATTTCCCCCGCTCTTGTTCTTGTATGCGCGCAATTATCACCCATAAAAGTGAAGGTGATTTTGTTTGCGCTATTGATTTGAGCTACTATATTGTTACAAGAATCAGTATCATTTTCCAGCTTCCTTAAATTGTCAAAGTTCTCAAAAGCATCCATAACTATATCCACCGCTTCATCTGTAACCTCATTTTGGTCGTTTCCATCCTCTGAAAGCTGCACGCTGGATTCAGGAATTTGCTGGGTGTCAATTTCCTCTTTCTGACAAGAATAGAAAATAAAGGTGACAGCCAATGCAACTGCCATTCCAATAATGCTATTTTTTCTGTTTTTCATAAATGTTGGTTTAATATTCTTTTGGAAAATATATAATTATAAATGTATTTAAAACTGTTTTACAAATTCCGACTAGAATAATTAAATCCTTACCTCCTTTAGATTTTAAGGAAATAATTGACTTTTTCGAACTTAATAAATGGGAGAAATTAGGGATCAATCGGAAAAGTTGGGGGAAGTAAAATTGGAACATCGATAAAAGTGATGGATAACCAAGCGCCTTCAGTTCTTTTTTCCGGTGGTTATTGTACTATTCTAATTTTTGAACCGCCCTCCTAGCATTTTCTTCCTTCGCTGTAGGTTCGCTGTAGGTTCGCTCTTCCTTCGGTGTAGGCATAATTGGTATTATTTTAAGGTGGGTATTATGTTCTTTTAACAGACAGTCGACGGATTCGATTAAGATGGAATAATTAAATAATCAATAGTAATTTTAAAAAACTAATAGTTATAGGTAGACTTGGGAGAACAAAAAATATTAAACTATGAGTAGAACAAAGCTAACAGTAAACAACAATGGATCATTAAGAGTGGAAGGGGATTTTGAAATCGTAGACACTGAGGGAAATGTGTATGACCTTGGAGGACGAACCCTGGTTTCTTTGTGCAGGTGCGGAAGATCCAATAACAAACCTTTTTGCGATGGCAGTCATAAAGGATATTTTGAGCATACTTCTCAAGCATTTAACCTTCCTCCAAAAAAATAAAATTGTATTTATTACCGATTAAGTAATTTCTTGATTTTATCGAGAGCTTCAATTTCATAATCCTGAACAATACCATCTGAAGTAATAATATCATAAAAATCTTCAAATAGTTGTTCGGGATTTGATAATTGTGCTTTAAAAATTTTAAAATTTTGTTCAATAAGATCTTCTATTTCTTCCAATTCCAATCGGTCATATTTGCTTTTGATCTTTTTATAAACCTCATCCAGGTCGGGTTCGTGTGGGAAAAGGTTTTTCATTTTGATGAAGATAGATTCAATTTCCAGCATATGCACACTAAAATCTGAGCTCGCCAGATATATATAAAGGAACAATAAATATTCCTCGTAAGAATTAAGTGCACATTTATTTTTCATATCAACAAAAATCAAAGATAGAAATTAAGCAGATATATTCTATAAAAAGGCTGTTGTATATTCCTTAAATTGGCGATATTACATGATTTTTAGATCAACAACTCTTTTTCTTCCATAAACTGCCCCTGACATAGGATGAAAAATAATTTATGCTATTTTTAAGATATTTTTATAAGTAAAATAACGTCTAATTGGATTTTAAATGGAAAGGAAAGTGGAATTTAAGGACCTGATATCAAAAGGATATACTTTTAAAGGAGATAGCCTTATTTTAGGAACTTCAATCTTTGAAGGCAAGCCAATTGAGAATTGCCTTATCAAAGTGCCCCTTAAAACATTAAACCGGCATGGATTAATAGCAGGGGCCACAGGAACAGGAAAAACCAAAACACTTCAAGTCATCACTGAAAACTTATCTGCCAATAGTGTTCCTGTTTTATTAATGGACGTAAAAGGCGATCTAAGCGGAATTGCAGTAGCTGGTGAATCCAATACTTTTATTGAGGAAAGACACAAACTTATCGGGATCCCATTTACTCCAACTCAATTTCCAGTAGAATTTCTGACCATCTCAGAGGAAAAAGGTGTGAGGATGCGTGCCACGGTAAGTGAATTTGGACCTGTTCTATTTTCAAAGATCCTTGAATTAAATGATACTCAAAGCGGGTTGGTTAGCATCGTATTTAAATATGCAGATGACAATGCCCTTCCATTGCTCGATTTAAAAGATTTCAAAAAAGTATTGTTGTTTATTTCCGGAGAAGGCAAAGAAGAAATTCAAAAAGAATATGGCGCTATTTCTACTACTTCAATCGGAACTATACTAAGAAAAGTAGTGGAAATTGAGCAGCAAGGATCAGAATTGTTTTTTGGAGAAAAATCCTTTGAGGTGGATGACCTGTTACGAGTGGACGAAGAGGGCAGAGGATATATTTCTGTTTTCAGGATCACAGACATTCAAAGTAAACCCAAACTTTTTTCAACCTTTATGCTTAGCCTGCTTTCGGAAATCTATGCCACTTTCCCTGAAGAAGGTGATCTTGATCGCCCAAAGCTTGTAATTTTTATAGACGAAGCGCATTTAATTTTCGAAAATGCATCCAAAACACTGCTTGATCAAATTGAATCCATTATAAAGTTAATCCGGTCAAAAGGTGTTGGAATTTTCTTTTGTACCCAAAACCCTATGGATGTACCGAAGGAAATTTTGGGACAGTTGGGCTTAAAAGTACAGCATGCCCTCAGGGCTTTTACAGCCAACGACAGAAAGGTGATCAAGCTAACTGCTGAAAACTACCCTATCTCAGAATTTTATAAAACAGAAGAAATGCTGACCTCAATGGGTATCGGAGAGGCGGCGATAACGGTTCTTAATGAAAAAGGCTCGCCGACTCCACTGGCAGCTACTTTATTAAGGGCTCCCATGTCGCGAATGGATATTCTTACTGCTGATGAGATGGACGCAATTATTTCAAAATCCAACCTTGTAAATAAATACAACCAGTCTATAGACCGTGAAAGCGCTTATGAGCTATTAAATAAAAAAATAAGCAGCATTAATGAAGCAGAAGAAGAGGAAGACAGGGAAGACAAAAAGGAAGTTAGCTCAGGAAAAGAAAAAGGTACTTTCGAAGAAATATTTAATCATACCATAACCAAACAAATTGGAAGGACGATATTCCGGGAATTGACAAGAGGATTATTAGGAGCTTTGGGAGTTAACAAAAGAACAGGAAGAAGAAGATATTAGCTTTTACAATCAGCACTTGGCCACATATAAACATTTTAAAACAGAATTGCCTTCTATTTTAAAATGAACTCATGATGGCTTCCTGGTCATCGCTTTTGCTGATGTTAATTTCTTCTCTGTGATAAACCCTGGAGTAAGAGGGTACACTTTTTATTAACCATACATTTCCTCCAATAATACTGTTGTTGCCGACTATGGTATTTCCACCTAAAATGGTAGCCCCTGAGTAGATAATTACATTATCTTCAATAGTAGGATGTCTTTTTAATTTAGCCATTTCCTTGGCTACACTAAGCGCTCCTAAGGTTACCCCCTGATAAATTTTTACATTTTTACCCACAACAGCAGTTTCCCCAATGACAACTCCGGTACCATGGTCAATACAAAAATGTGAATCGATTTTAGCTCCAGGATTTATGTCTATTCCAGTTTTAGTATGTGCATATTCTGTTAATATCCTGGGAAGGTATGGCACTTCTAATGTATAAAAAACATGAGCAATGCGGTAAATAGCGATCGAATAGAAACCAGGATAGGTTCTTATTACCTCATTGATGTCCAGAGATGCAGGATCGCCTTGTGCTATTGCTTCAGCATCCGTCTTTAATATTGCATAAATATCCGGAAGCTGTTTCAAAAATTCTGATTTTACGTTTTCAGGGGAAGTACTAAGGTTGTCTCCAAGTCCATTTAAAATCTCAATTAAACTTGTATTTAACTTTTTTGCATAAGCGTTCAAATCTTCCAGTTTATCAAACTTCTGTTCGGACAATTGAGGAAATAGAAGCTGGAGCAGGCCCTCTAAAAACTCGCAGATTTTGCTGCGAGAGGGTAGCGGTTTAAATACTTTATGTTGATTAAATAAATTCCCTAAAAAATCCGCATTCATAAATTTAATTTTGAACAGCAAATATAAGTATAAAATGAGCTTAAAAGTTTTCCAAATAAATTGTTACTTTACTTGTCTCCTTATAAAGCTTTGTAGAGTTTTGTCCAGTAATTATAAATAATTATTATCGTTTATGTCTTCACTATTAGATTTTGTC
>DASPJL010000010.1:0-2166 GCA_035628645.1 Cytophagales bacterium
CTTTTGTATCTGTAAAGGACCAGCCTGCATTCAAATGGAGGGGAGGAATGCTTGATGTGTCGCGGCATTTTTTCCCGGTATCCTTTGTAAAAAAATACATTGACTTACTTGCTTCTTATAAACTGAATACTTTTCATTGGCATTTGACTGACGATCAGGGCTGGAGGATAGAAATAAAGAAATACCCCAAGCTGACGCAAATTTCTTCCAATAGAAAAGAAACGCTGATTGGCGCCCAACAAATATTAAGAAATGAGAAAAAAGAATTTATATACGATGGCACACCTTACGGCGGCTTTTATACGCAAGAAGAAGTTAAAGATGTCGTCGCATACGCTCAAAAAAGATATGTGACCATTGTTCCTGAAATAGAAATGCCTGGCCATTCAGTGGCTGTATTGGCAGCTTATCCTGAGCTTGCCTGCAAACCTGGCGATTATGAAGTATTGACAAAATGGGGAATATCAAAAGATATTGTTTGTCCTTCAGAAGAGACTTTTCAATTCTTTGAAAATGTGTTGAGTGAGGTAGTGCAGTTATTTCCCGGAAAATACGTGCATATAGGCGGTGATGAAGCACCGAAGGATGTTTGGAAAGAAAGTCCTGAGGTAGCCAAAATCATGAAAAAGAATAAGATCAAGGATGTAGAGAAGGTTCAGGGATGGTTTAATGCACGGATTGAGAAATTCCTGGAGAGCAAAGGTAAAAAACTGATTGGATGGGATGAGATATTGGAAGGAGGAATCTCACCAAGTTCAACTATAATGAGCTGGCGCGGAGAAAAAGGCGGCATAGAAGCTGCAAAACACGGGAATACGGTAGTGATGTCCCCAACTACTCACTTTTATTTGGATTACGGACAAAATCCAATCCCTCATAATCCGAAAGAACCACTAATGATCTGCTGTTATTTACCGATAGAAAAAGTATACAGTTATAATCCTTTATCAAAAGAGCTTACTCAAGAACAGCATAAATATATTTTAGGTGTTCAAGCCAATTTATGGACAGAATACATTCCAACAGCCGAGAAAGCAGAATATATGCTTTTCCCAAGATTATTGGCGCTATCGGAAGTAGCCTGGACGCCATATGAAAAGAAGGACTTCGAAAGTTTTGAAAACAGACTGTCAGAGCAATTTCTCAGGCTGGATTTGAAGGATGTAAATTATAGAATTCCTCAACCTACAGGACTGGATAGCGAAAGTATTGTTAAACAAGGAGATAAAGTTATTATTACCTTAAACAGTATTGTGCCAAATTCAGAAATACGCTATACGCTGGATGGACATACCCCTGATGAAACAACCCATTTATATACAAAACCTATAGCAGTTCCTTCAGGCCGAAAAATAAAAGTAAGCGCGGTAACCATAGCGCCAAATGGAAGACATAGTGTTCCCGTGGAGCTGGTCATTGATTAAATGCGAAATGGAATATGATGTGATAATTGTATAATGTGCTTATGTGCTAATTATGAAGAATGCCACAAAATGATAAGGAAGGAGTTTCAATACACTTTCCTGATTTCTTGAGGTTCATATAAAAGAAGAACAATCCCACACAATTAATAAATAGAATCAAAAATCCTTAATCGCTTGATTAAGGATTTTTTTATTTTTTTATATTCAGCCTATGAAAAAAAATCAAATTACGATACAGGCTGCTTATGAAGCGTTAAAAGTTTCAGGAAAAGAATTCGTAGAACTTTTTAAACATGGCTCTCTTCAGGTTGAGGTTTATAAACCTGATAAAACGGACAAACAACAGCCACACGATAGAGATGAGATCTATGTAATAACCTGAGTTCGATTAATAATTAAATTAAAGTTGTCTAAAAGAAATTGATCTTTAAATAAAATAAGTCATGTTTATTTGCTATATTAAGATGGTCTAAATCAATCGTATAGCTACTAAAACATGACTCTTACTGACTCTAAAATTACTGAAATTTTTTATCTTATTGATGAATTTTGCCTTTGTTTCGAAAATTCCGTCAAAAAACATCTCCTTGGCAATGCACCCAAGAGAAAGCCTACAATGAGCTGTAGTGAGGTAATAGCTCTGATGGTAATCTTCCATACAGGAGGATATAGAAATATGAAGCATTTCTACATTCATTATGCACAAGTACATCTTTCTCATTTGTTTCCCAAAACAGTTTCC
>DASPJL010000011.1:0-43090 GCA_035628645.1 Cytophagales bacterium
TAAATTAATTATTAACCTTGAACCACGAAATTAGTTCTTTGACTGGCACCCTTTGCTCAGGAATCAGTGGCCTCCTTTACTCAGGAATACTGGCACCCTTTGCCCAGGAATGGGTGGCACCCTTTAGGCAGGAATATCCATTATACTAAGGAATGTGTAATTAAAGCGTTAACCTACGATGATAATGGAAGTGAAAATGAAGAAAAATTTACTTGTAGCCCTCCTAAAGTACAAGATGCAATTGAAAAATACTTAACAGGCAAAGGAAAAATTACACATTTTGAGCCAAATATTATTGAACCCGAAATTCAGGATATGATTGATAAAATAAGAAATTTAAATAAATAATTAACCCTTCTTAATTAAATTTTGCACAATGGTAAGCAGGTTGTTAATCTGCTTATCTTTCTCCTGTAGTTGACTATTCAATATTTCCAGTACCTCTTTATTAAGTTCATTTGTTTTATTATCTGTTAGTTTATTAATTCTCAAGTTTTATTTTACATAAATCATTAACCCGCTCTATTATATAGTTAATTTCTTCAGTTCCTTTTCCTGAAAAGTATGTAGCCCAAACAGATAAATGAAAGCTAAGTATAATAAACGATCGATGGATTCTTATTAGACTATTTATCTTAAATTCATCATGAAATGACTCATGAATCAAAAATTCTGTTGCTTTACCTAAATGTTCAACTTTGGAATACAAATCATAATACTCAAAAGCTTCTCTTAGGTATTGATATTGCTTCTCTTTTCCAGATTCAAAAATTTCTAGTGCAATAGGACCAGGAGTTTTCCATCTTTTGTAAATTGAATCGTTAGGCAAACCATTTTCATCAAAAAATTGGGGAAAGTTTTCTTTCAACGTATCTTTCATTTGATCCCATTCTTCGGTACTTACCTTCGATACTTTCTTATACACTTTTTCCTTGCTCCAGAAATATTGAATATGATCATAATCACAAATATTTATCCAATGAATCAGTTGCTTTTCGTTTCCTCCACTTTTGTGAAGGATGTACATATAAGATATAACATCACTTAAAGAAGTTCTTAGTATCAGACCTATACTATCATTGTATCTAGGTTTTTTTATAATACTTCCAAATAAGAAGTTCGCCGTATCCAATGCATTATTAGTTTTGAATAATAAATTCAAAAAAAATTGCAACGGTTCGGCTAACTCTTGCCCCGATTTGTTGTTTTTTACAACTATTTCTTCATTTATGTACCTTGTTAATCGTTCCACTAATTCATGTATTTCTTGGACTTTTTTTTCAATACTCATGGATTTAATAAAAGAAATTCTTATTTAGGTTAAAATTCATTTTTCTACTTACAATCATGAAAAACCATGGCTACTATTAACAGAATAACCCATCCCAATAAACTTACTGAACAAAAGGTGAATTTTTTTGCTGACTATTTTCAATTCGCTGTTGATACAATGGGTTTAAACGATCAATTAGCAATTGAAAATCCCCTTTCTCTCGTTGACAAGATCATATTTCAGCTTCAATTTAACAAACCAAATTGTATTCAGTATTTGGATGTTTACTTCTTGCATCCTCTTTTCAATGAAAATAATAAACACCTGAAAATTTTTTCTAATTCAGAGAAGGTCATTTCTGAAATCCAGAATTTTTTGAAAGCGGGGAAGCAAAAAAGAAATATCGTAAATAACTGTAACACTTTAAATGTTTTCACCGAGTTCCAAAGAGAACTAAAACAAAAAATGTTCAAGAAAGCTCTTCGTACAATTATTAGCTATTTGAAGTGTATACATTCAATTGATCACCATCAAGAGGATTTAATTTTTTGTACCAACATCTTGGTATCAGAATTTATATTGAACAATAGATCAAAACAAGATTTAAATATGGTTTTCACTAGAATACTTGAATATAGAGCCTATTCTATTGATAATAATTTAAAAAAACAAAAGGAAAACCATTTTGATGAACAGTTCCAAGGTATTTACAGGCAATTGAAGCAAACTAAAAAGAGTAATTATTTTATTTTTCGAGTTTTGGGTTTAATAACACCTACTGGATTTTCCTTTAAATACAATAAGGTAACCTTCTTTCACCCAAAAAATACAAATGCAATAAGTATGTTATATAGAAATGATAAACATTCATTGCTAAAAAAACTTGTTGAAGATACGTCTTCAAATGCAATATTAGCTGTAGTTAAAATTGAGTACTTTAGTCTGGATCTAGGAGTAAAAAATGCGGTTCAATTAATACAAGATGAACTAAAATTTTTAAATGCAGTTTGTAAATCAAATGCTTCTCTCGAAATCTTTGCCTATTTGGCTACAGATTTAAAGAATTATACTCTCCATAGATCTGCGTATGAACATGTTTATCCAGTCACAGATTCGAATGTTAGAAATCTTCTCGATAATCCATTTAGGTTTTTGAAAAATATTGATAAAAAATATAAAAATCATTTTTTAAGATTTGAATTGCAATATGTAGAAGCAATGAGTACGGAGAGTATTAAGGAATATTGGAAATATTTGGAAAATTTATTACCGAAAAATGAAGAACAAAAAAATGAGATTATTGATACCGCTTCGTCGATTTTACTAATAAATTCTGAACAAAACTATAAAGATTTTATAAGACGGTATCTAATAGATGCGATAACACCTTTCTTTATTTGTGATCATGACACTCTAGGCTTATCACAACAAAAACACTTATATTATTATAGACAACTGAAATCAGATCCGTCTTTTGACTTTTCCATCTTAAGAAATGATTTAACTCATCCTTTTCTCACTTATTTAATAGATTTACATGAAAAAACATTTACAAGCAAAGAATATAATCAACTAAAGAATTTTTACTCATTTGTCCTTTGGGAAGCAAAAGCTCAAAGGAATTCCATTCTACATGCTGATATCAAGCACGAAAAATCAATTATTTTCTTGAAAAACACTATTCCAAGGTTAATTACAAAATTCAGATGGATATTATTCCATGGGATGGAAAGTAAGCAAGAGAAAGATTTTAATGACTTAATAAAAAGATTAAAAATTGAAGGGCAATTAAAATTAAATTAAGTAGTCATATTAAGACTAATAGAATAATTATGGGTTATTATTATTGGTTAAATTTTCAGTTCCTTAAGTAGGTATTGGAACCATAGAACCATCGGAACCATGGAACTATTGAATGAGTTCCTAGTTCCAACAGTTCCGCAGTTCTAATAGTTTTACAGTTCCACTGAGTTTATTCCTCAAAGCATGTCCTCGGTCTTACTCATCTGCTTCTTAACAGAAGAAATTATCTGTTTACTAACATTTAAGATTGCCGTTATTTCTAGATACGTTTTTCCCTGATTAATCAATTCAATAATTTCTTGAGTTTTAGGATGAGGTTTCCTTTTAATCATATATGCATCCTCATTAATGCCTCTTTTAGTTATTTCGAAGCGCAACCCTCTTTGATCCTCAAGAAGGGTGATAAGATTATCATTATTACCATTTGCAGAAAACCTTGTTTTATCAAGTATCATTAATCTTTCAGGAGACTTATTGTCAGAAGCATACCTTAAAAAAAATTGATGATCCATAAAGTCTCTAATGGATGAAGGTCCAAAAGCAATATCTCCACTAGTTTTGAACTGACTTGTACCTTTATTGGTATGGTTTATAGTTAAAGTGGTAACTCCTAACTTTCTTTTCCAATTATTCAGCATGTCAAAAAAGGCATAGGAATTTAGGTTATCTAATCTACTCATTTTCTTTTCAAGCATCAATCTTGACATAAACCCTTTAAATGAATCAATAATTACTAGCTTCACATTGTGTACCTTTATCTCTTGTTCAATTTCACCTAAAGAATATTGTGAGTTTCCGGCAAAAGTATAGATATAAAACTCTTTACTTTTTTCAATTGAGATAGTCTTATAATAATTATTGATTGGTTCAGCTATCACTTTAAACTGCGGCTCATCCATTTCAAAGTTCAAATACAATACATTTCCCTCTAATCTGAGGTTAGAATCTAAGTAGCTAGTTAAACCATATAGTAGAGAATAAGATAAGCATAAGGAAAACCTTGTCTTACCTGTTCCTCCTTCTGCTGTTAGAAAATTATTAGCTCCTTTAACAATATAATTATCCATTACGAACTCAAGTTCATAATCCTTATGCTTTTCTATCAACTCATCAGATGATAATACTCTTTTTTCTTCTGTTAAATTATTACTCTTCATATTTTTTTAGTTTTGTTTTTACCTTTGTTTTTGTGACGTAATCGATTGACTTTTGCTCTATTTCTTCAATAGTTAACTGTTTGTTACTTTGTAGCCATTTATTTAATTCACTCCTATTGAAATAAATCTTTTTACCATTGGGACAATAGTGCGGGATTTCTTTCTTACTTGTTAGCTTATAGACATGGCTAGTACTTAGGTTTAAGTATTTAGCTGCCTCTGCTAAAGTCAGGACTTCTTTTAGTAAAAGAGACTGACTATTTAATAAATCCTCTATGGATTTTAACTTGGAAATGATTTCTTCTTCCATGCATTTATAATTTTTGAAAATAAAAAAAGCCTCTCGAACCCTTTAAAAAGCGAGGCTACCAACTCTTTATCGGATTCGTGTTACAAAGAAAAAGGAAAAGCAAAAGAAAGATAGGAACAGCAGATATCTAAAGGAGAACAATTTTGTTCCTATTGATAATCAGGTGATTGTAGGATGAGTTATTTGACTGAAAGTTTATGCAAGGCTTTTACTTTATCAATTAGAAACCATTCAGGATGGTTTTGAGAATAAAAAATTCTGGTGAGATTAAATATAGAAGCTATTATTTTATAAATATATTCTGAAGGAGTGATTTCATTTACAGATGGAGGTATTTCTGTAATTAGTAATTTATAAAATGATTTAACAATTTGAACTAATATTCTTTCATGAGGTGCGTTAAAAATACCAGGATCATTAACCGACCCTGTTAAGTTTGATTTAATAACATCAGTATTAAATTCCTCCGGAAAGTTTTTTAAATAGTACTTAACAGATTCTTTAATCAATTCCAATGGAAGTTTTTGGTGAAAAATAAATTCTTCATCTTTCCCACCCACTTTAAATTTTAATTCTGAAAATTTGCTTTTATCGTTAATTATTTCTTTTAATTCTCGAAATGCTTTGTAATTATAATTACTATAATTATTATTAATCATATCAAAATGATAGCCATATCTAGAATTAACATTAAATAGACCCTGAGCAATCAATTTTAATACAGGCATTAAGCCTTTAACATTAAACCTTTTTGCAACATAAGAAGCAATGTTTTCTGATTGTTTTGAATTCTCATCATCTATCAAATCAATAAAATCCTTTTCAAAATATACTAATAAATCGTGTTTATTGAACGGCGTTCCGGCTAGTATAAACTTCTTTGGGGCATCCTTCCTATTTCTTTGAATATAATTCTTAACATTCCTAGCTTTATCTGAATCTGCTGCATTTTTACCACCAACTTTTACTAAGGAAAATTCCAAAATTGAAGCTATAAAATTCAGTAATTTATGTGGCATAGGACTACCTTTTATGATAAAAAAACCCTCAGTAACTAAAAGGTCATAAAGCCCTATTGCTAACCAATTTCTAAAATTATCTTTAAATGAATCTTGGCTAAAGTTATATGCAAAGCTCGATAATTGAAGTCTCCAATCGTTTAAGCTTTTTCGATTATAACTTTCTTTTAATGATTCAACTAATTCTCTGCATAAAAGCGAATGCTCAACTTTCAAAATTGTATCTTCAAAAACAAATTCGATTCTCTCAAGTTCTTTCGGCTTTTTTAATTTGTGATTTCTAATCCATTCAGTACTTGTTACCTTATCAATTACATCAATTGCTTGTTCCGAAGCTTTTTCAGCTTTGTTAATTAATAATTGCATCTCTGAAGATCGCCAAAAATATATTTCACTTACATATCTATACTGTGCAAGAGCAATAATTTTAATAATCAGATCAGATAGATTCAACAACTGATAATCATTCAGCAGATTTAAAATTTCATTTTTTTTCTTTTTTGATAAAATTACTCTTTCAAAATTCGGTTCAGATTGCTCATACAAAAAAGTAAATACATCTTTAAAATATTTTAAAAGATATCCTTTTTCAACAGTAAATTTTCTTAAAAGTAAACCCGGATTAATACCCTCAGGAATTGGATATAATTCTAATATAGAATAATCGAGATTTAATTCCGCTTTTTTTATTTTTTCAACGCTCTTGCTGTCCAAACCAAATTCCGGCAAAAATAAATCTCTCTCCGCCTCGTAGTAATGAAAAACAAATGTTTTCATACTCCATTTAATATCTGAAGAAGTAAAATCATATTTAAATATCCTATCTCCTTTAAAATCCCTATTTTGAGTGCTATTATCCATGAATAAGAGATATATTTTAAAAATTGATATTCGGTAACGACTTTACTGCCTCCTCTTTTAGCGACTTCACGACCCTTACATATTTGTCTGTATGCTTCATTGAAGAATGTCCTAAAAGATCACTAATTGTCTTAACGTCATTCTTAAATATAAGAAGATTAACAGCAAAGGAATGCCTACATGAATGCCACGTTAATTTTTTATCTATTTCTGCACTAACTGCCCATTTCCTAATTGATTTAATAGAACCAGTAAATGTTGGAAGTTTAAAAATCAAATCATCTGGGTTTCCCTTTTCTCCAATTAAATACAAAGAATTTGAATTAAGATTAATAGTTACTGTTTTTTGGGTTTTAGATTGGGGAATTCTTAATGTTTCTTTATCAACATTTTTCCATTTCAGCTGAATTAAATCGCAGTGACGAATTCCAGTATTTAAACAGAATAGAAAAGCGCGTTTAACTTCAGAATTTGGACAAGGGGTTGAAGCTAACTTCTGAATTTCCTCTGTTGAAAGGATTTCCTTTCTCAATCCATTATCTACTTTAAATTTCAAATCATCTGTAATAGGAGAGATAGTTATTATCTTATCCCTTATAGCACTTTTAACAACCTTCTTAAACCTATTAAAATAGGTTTGGGGAGTTTCCCCGTTGAAGTTTTGCTCTAGATAGTTTTTAAAATTAATTACCACGTTTTCACTTAAATCTTTGGCTTGAATAGATTCTTTCCCAGTAGAGGCTTTAACAAATGCTTTTAATTGCATCAGACTGGAAAGCATAGTTCTAGCATCCTTCTTAGTATAGCTGTCATAATAAGACTGGTAATAACCAATAAAGTCTGTTTTACCCCTATGTCTAGGTGTTAAGTTAAAATCATTACCATTTATTTCTTCGATTCTTTTAGCCTTAATTCTTTGAGCTAGTTCAATTGTAGTTTTATTATGCTCTTTTTCTATCGCATTTTTAGGCTTAGGATAAATGTACATTTTCAAAAACTCATAGCTTCTTTGACCGTCTCGATATATATCTAAATATAAACTTAACTGACCATTAGCCAGTTTTTTTTCTCTAAGTCTAACCGGTTCTTTGTTGCTTTTCATAATTATTTTCTCTGTTCAATAAAGATAAAAATAATAATCTTTATTAGTAACATTGAAGTAACAAAAATAACGAAAGTAACAAAAATAAAGAGCATAAAAGAACAAAATGAACAAAGAATATAACTTGTAAGTACTGTAAATACTGTCTTTTGATTTCTCTTGTTTTCCTTTTATAACTGGTAATGTACCCGCCCCTGGTACAGGAGCCTGAAAGAGATTTCAGGCTTTTTGTTTAATAAGCACTTTTAGGTTAAACTCCACTTAATTTTGGGTCAGGAGCTTTTTTGTAATATTTTCTTTACCTCTCTAGGTTTTTCCTATCCCTCTTTTCTTGGTTTATCTCCACCTTTCTTACGATTAATAGAAAAAAGCCTTCATTTAATAAATTCTTATTGTTTTTGGATATTCTTTTTGGTTAATTGCAATAATTTCTTCAAATATTCCTATAGTGAACTATTGAAGGAAGTTTTGTTATTTATATTCCGAAGAGGTGAAAAAATTTTTATTTTTTATTATCATGCTTGCAAGCTCCTTTGCTTCGCAGGCTACGCATATAATTGGTGGAGATTTGAGTTATGTTTGTTTGGGTGATAAATCTTATCAGTTTACCTTAACAATTTATTCAGAATGCGGTTCTCAGGCTGTGTTAGAAAACTTTTACCCCATACATTATTTCTCAGTTTCCCAGAATATTTCCCAAAGTGCTCCGCTCTCCTTTATAGTTAATAAAGTATCTGAACAGGAAGTTATCGTTTTTTGCAGCACTGTAACGACAAATTGTAACGGTGGGATTGCCAGAGGTATAAGAAAGGTAATTTATACCGGTACAGTAACGCTTAATTCTTTAGCTACAGATTGGAATTTTTACTGGAAGCGGGCGGCAAGAAGTGAGGAGATTACCACTTTACTTTTACCGGATGAAGAAGATTTTTTTATCAAGGTTGAAATGAATAATGTGGATGCCCCGTGTAATAACTCCCCTACCTTTGAAAACAACCCTGTAATAACTGCTTGTATTGGAAAGAAGAAAGTATTCAATCACATAGCGGTAGATCCTGATGGAGACAGACTGGAATATAGTTTGGCCTCTCCTCAGTCTGATCTCGACGTAAATGTAGTATACAATACAGGTTACAGCTATAATAAGTTTGTAACTATGAGTGGATCAGCCACCATTAATTCCAGCACCGGTGATATTTCCTTTACCCCAAGTAATAAGGAACAAGTTGGAATAACTGATGTGGTCGTGAAGGAATACAGAAATAACATTCTTATCGGTACTTCGGTGCGGGGAATGCAAATAACCACACTCGACTGCTCCAATAATCCTCCTACGCTTTCCAGTTTTAAAGATATTAACAAGGACAGTATAGCAGTGTGTGCAGGAGAATTAATAAACCTGAAAATTGATGCCAAAGATCCCGATGGACAAAATGTTACATTGACAAATCTGAAAGGAGTTTCAGGCGTTTTTTCTGTAACCAACGATAATACCACTAATCCTGTAGGGAATTTTAGTTGGTCTACTACAATTGCTGATGTAGGAAAACATTATTTTACAATCGAAGCCAAAGACGATGGTTGTCCTGAACCTCAAATTGCTACCAGAACTTTTGTAGTGGTTGTTTTGTCCCTGCCAACGTTTACTTTAGGACCAGACCAGGTGGTTAAATGTGGAACATCAGTGAAATTAGATCCGCAAATAATTGGAGGAGATGGTAAGTATAAATATTTATGGAGCAATGGGAAAACAACTTCTTCAGTTACTGTCCCGATAGGTTCATATTCTCTTACCGTAACCGATGGAAAAGGCTGTAGCTATACAGATGATATAATTTTAGATGGTGGTGTTTTTCCTAGTTTTGAAGTAAACCCTCGATGTTTAGGACAGGCTTCCAAATTTAATGACCTATCTTCTTCTGTAAATGGAGTAATTAATTCCTGGGCCTGGAAGTTTGGAGACGGTGCAACTTCTACTGCACAAAATCCATCCCATACTTATACAAAGGCTGGTGAATTTGAAGTAGACCTTACCATTAAAACCGATAAAAACTGTACCGTCAACCTGAAGAAAAAAATAAAAATATGTGCCATTCCTGTAGCAAACTTTGATAACCTGGATTCTTGTACCAATGAATTGAATCCGGTGCGATTTGTGGACCTTACGCCAACTTCTACCGATTGTGAAGTAATTAAAAGAGAATGGACATGGGGAGATGGAACAAGTTCGGTTTTTGAAGCCCCCTTGTCATCCACAGAAACACACATTTATGAGTTGCCAGGAGAAAAAGAAGTTACTTTAAAAGTTACCACAATCTCAGGTTGCACTTCCACATTTACTAAAAAGATAAATATTCATAAAAGCCCTGAAATAAACATTCTTCAGGACAGCTATATTTACAAATGTTCAACTCCACCTGCGGATACCACGCTTGTTACAGAAATTATTTATCCGGGAACCGGGGCTTTAAAATACCAATGGTCGGATGGCAAAACCACCCCGGACAATACAATAACCGGATTTGGTTATTACGAAGTTTGGGTGGTAGATGAAAATGGCGGCAAAGCATATGATTATCTCTATATAACCTACCCGCTTTATTCAAGCTTTACATTTACACCCCTTTGTCACCCGGATGATACCATTCACTTTACAAGCGATGAGCGAAATAATACAGGAAATCCGCTATCATATGAATGGAATTTTGGGGATGGAAGTCCTGTGTCCACAGAAAAAGATCCTTCTCATAAATTCACGTCTTTCGGTGTTTACAATGTCAGTCTAAAAGTTAAAGACGAGATAGATGGATGTGAAAACATAAATACTTTCCCTGTTCAAAACACTTACCTTAAAGATACTTTTGGCGTATTTCCCAAACACATTTCAATATGTGTAAGAAATGTAGTTACCGGGTTTGGACCTGAAATCGATTCTGTATCCGGAAGTTTGATAAATTCTTATGAATGGGACTTTGGAAACGGAGACAAACAATACACTCAACAAGCCACTACTGAGTACCTTACGACGGGTCAATTTGTTGTCAAGCTTAAAGTAATTTATAATCACCAGCCCGGATTTAATAGCGGCTGTGTTAAGGAATATCAGGACGTCATTACTGTTTACCCTGAATTTAAAGTCGATTTCGATGCTTTTAGGGTTTGTATAAATGATCCGGTTCAATTGAGCTTTAGAAGAACGACGGGAGATCTCAGCATAGGCATCAAGAATGCGAGTTGGCAAATTAAAAATAAGGCGACGGGCGAAACGGATATTCTTAATGAAATTAAGCCCATCTATACCTTTAAAGAACGCCAACAATTTGAGGTAACACTTACCGCCCAAGACTCCATAGGTTGTGAATATTCAATTACCAAGGATTTCCAGGTCGATGAAGTCGCTGATCCTGATTTCACATTCAATACCGTTTGTGCAAATGAGTTAACAAACCTTATCGCAGATTTTAGAGATTCTTATGAAAACATTTCAAATGTGTTCTGGGATTTTGGTAACAATGACACCATTACCACTTTCTACAACCGCCCCAATTCAATTACCAAAGAGTTTGGAAAGGGAGGTTCATTTCCGGTGACTTTAAAGGTATATAACAGCGCAACGGGGTGCTTCAAATCAATAACAAAATATGTTGATGTAAAAGATGTTCCCGAGGTAAAATTTGAAGCAGACACTGTTTGTGCGAATCAATCTATGAGTTTTATAAACCAAACAACCATAGCATCGGGTGAAGTAAAAAGCTGGTTGTGGCAGTTTCCTGACGGAAGCACCTCTGATCAAAAGAATCCTCAACATGTATTCACGACAGGCGGAGTTTATAAAGTCAGTTTAAGGGCAACCAGTGAGACATGTTCAGCTATAATTGAGAAAGAAGTACTTGTAAAAGATATACCTGTTGCTGATTTTTCTATAGAAGAGGATCTGCTGGAAGCTTATAAACCCTTGCATTTTAAAGATAATTCTCAAGGCGATATAATAACTCATTTCTGGAATTTTGGTGACGGAATCACATCTTCAGAAAAGGATCCTATCCATCAATACGACACGGTTAAAGTCTATAACGTAACGCACATTGTTTTCAATTCGGTAGGCTGCTCTGATACTATTGTAAAGCGAACGAATTTGAATGTCAGGCTGGATCTGCCGACCGCATTTACCCCGAATTTTGATGGTACAAACGATGGTTTGTCGCTCATTCATTATGGAATCAAGGAGTTGTATGAATTTAAGATCTATAACCGGTGGGGTGAACTGGTTTTTGATGCAGGCAATAATTTGAATGCGGTTTGGGATGGAAGTTTCAAAGGTAAAAAGCAGGAGGTCGGTAGTTATGTGGCTTATGTAAAAGCTTTGGGGATATACGACACTCAATTTAGTTTTAAAAAGAACATTTCCATTTTAAAATAATAATTATTGTAAATCAACCTGTTTAGAACTTGGCTAATAATTTTAATCAATCTTAAATGCACTTTTTACAAAAGATATTTCTGCTCCTGTTTCTTATTGTTTCAATAAAAGGATACAGTCAGGATTATCACTTTTCCCAATTTTATGCTTCACCTTTATCTCTTAATCCTGCACTGACAGGAAACATAAAAGGAGATTACAGGGCTTCTGCTTTATATCGAAGCCAATGGAGCGGATTAAACTCCAAGTTTGAAACTTCTGCTTTAGGATTGGAAATGAATTTTAGAGCAGGACCTAAAAAACGAGACCTTATTGGCGCCGGGCTTTATGTATACAGGGACAACCTGGGCGATAATATTTTCATTGCTCAATCCATAGTTGCTTCCGGGGCTTATCATCATGCCCTGGATGTTTATAAAAGACATATAATATCAGGCGGTGTACAAGCCGGATATGTTCAAAAATCAGTAGATCCATCCAAACTTATTTTTGCCGATCAGTTTACTGATTTCGAATTTGTTCCGGGACTAGGAACCGGAGATGCATTTGTAAATAATCAGATCTCCTATATTACCATAAATGCGGGGGCTTTTTATTCTTTTAGGGTGAATCCCAAAATTGATTTTTTTACCGGTATTTCTGCATTTCAGGTTAATAATCCAAAAGAGTCGTTTTTTGTTTCTTCATCAGGCAACAAATTAAATACAAGATATACCTCCTATTCGGGCATGAATTACAAGTTAAATCCTGTACTTACCATTTCTCCTAAAATCCTTTACATGAACCAGGAAAATAGCCAGGACATAAATATAGGTGGTGATGTTGGCTATCATTTGGGATTGAAGAAAGAAACAACTTTATATGTAGGTGGTTGGTATCGATGGGCGGATGCAGCGGTAGTAATGGCAGGAGCAAATTGGAAAAACTATACCGTAAGATTTAGTTATGATGCTACAGTGTCGGGGCTCAGGGAAATTAAAAATGCAAACAATATAAAGGCAAATCCGAAAACAGGTGCTTTTGAAATTTCTTTGGTGATGACAGGAAAGCTTTCCAGACCGGTGCCTGATTCCTTTACCATTCCCTGCGGAATTTATTAATTAGAATGAACAGCATTATAAAGAGAACATCTGGTGAGAATTAAAATACTTTTTACACTCGTCTCATTATTCACTTTTCTTTTTGCGAACAACGTTTTCGCACAAAAGAAAACTCATGGAATAGAGAACAAGGAATTGTTGAAAAAGCTTAAAGTAGCCGATGAGCTTTTTGACAATCACAGCTATTTCAATGCGCAGGAACATTATGAAACGATCCTTAAGCTTATTCCCCAAAATGAATATGTGTTGTATAAAACAGGGATGACTTATTTTAAGGCTCGGGATTTTGTAAAAAGTGAATCGGTTTTTCAAAAAATCTATAATTGGAAGAGCAACAAAACCGCCTATCCTTTGGCGCTTTTCCATTATGGCGCTTCCCTTAAAATGAATGGAAAATACGATGAAGCCAAAAAAGCTTTTCTCCTTTATTTAAAAACCAGAGGGAAAGGAAAGGAAGAAAAATATTATAAAAGGATAGTGAGAAACGAGATTAAATCGTGTGATTTTGCTTTAGAAATGGTTGCTTTTGATACCATAAATAATGTAAAAATTCTGCCCCTACCAGGAAAGGTTAACAACGCTTATTCCGATTTCTCCCCTTTTCAACTGAATAAGGACACGCTTTTATTTGCTTCCATCCGATCAGATTCTGTAATCCGGATAAAATACAATAGTGAGGAAAGTCATCCTGTAAAGTTATATCAATCTGTAACGGAAGGTGGCGAATGGTCAGAGCCAGATGAATTAAAAAACTTTAATCATCCTTATGATCAAACGGCAAATGGGGTCTATTCCCCAGACCGAAAATCTTTCTATTTTACCAGATGCAGACCAAATATTCATTTGGATCAGATCTGCGTCATTTATGTTTCAGAATTA
Organism: Cytophagales bacterium; assembly: GCA_035628645.1. Lineage (GTDB taxonomy): Bacteria > Bacteroidota > Bacteroidia > Cytophagales > Cyclobacteriaceae > DASPJL01. Next base: position 13,925 of record DASPJL010000011.1, read on the forward strand.
AATGAAGGAAGATGGAGCAAACCTAAAAAATTAAATAAGAAAATAAATCAAAAGGGATATTCAAGCACTCAGCCTACATTGGGAGTGATGATAAAAATAGTGAAAAGACAGAAAAAGGAATATCCTGTTCTTTATTATTCTTCTAACAAACCCAAGGGAAAGGGAGGTTTTGATATTTGGTACAGCGCGGTAGACAAGGATGGAAAGTTTGGTAAATCTGTAAATTGCGGAACAAGGGTTAATTCCATTGGAAATGAGGTTACCCCACATTATGACAGTCAGCGAAGGACGCTTTACTTTAGCTCAGATTACCATTATAATGCCGGAGGATTTGATGTATTTAAAAGTGAAGGAAGTTTAAACCGATGGTCAAAAGCCCAAAACTTAGGCTTCCCTATAAATTCAACTTTCGACGATACCTATTTTGTTGCTCCCTCTGAAAACTCTCTAGGTTTTGTAGTATCCAACCGACCAGGCGGTACAGCTTTGAAAGCGAAGACCTGTTGCGATGACATACTTCAGGTAGAAATCATTACACCGCCCACGATGCCTATAGCTGGTATTGTAAGACCAGAAAATCAGCGTAAAGGACTGATATTGGAAAATGCTGTGGTCGGAATAGTGGCGACAGGCCGGGTACAAAAGCATCTGAAAGTAAACAAAAATATAAATGCACTTTTGGATAGTATTGAGTGGATCAATAAAACCGATTCTGCCGGCAGGTTTAATTTAGAAACTGCAAAATCCAGAAACTATTCTATTGTATTTGCAAAGGATAGTTTTGAGGTAAAGTATTTTCCCTTGGACTCGATCCTTTTAAAAATGAATGCAAATATTCTTGTGGAAGTATTTTTACCCGATCTAAAAGATTCTACAGTCATCAATATTCTTAGTGATCAAATCCAAAAGCCGGACCATGTCAATGCTTCCTCAGAATATGAAACATTAAGATCCTTCAATGCCAATTCAAAGGAAGAAGTTCTGGAAGGAGATGTATTTGTATTGGATAAAGTAAATTTTGAAACCGATAAGGAAGGCATTAAAAAAGATGCTTTGGCTTCACTTGATCCACTGTATAAATTTTTGAAGAATAAACCTGCGGTAAAGATTGAAATCTCGGGCCATACCGATAACCAGGGAAGTGACGAGTATAATTTAGATCTTTCCCAAAGAAGAGCAAATACTGTAAAAGATTATTTAATTAAAAAAGGGATCAGCAAAAAAAGGATAGTGGCAATTGGTTACGGGGAAACCATGCCGGTAGCGCCAAATGAAAACGAGGATGGCACCGACAATCCTGAAGGGCGAAAGCTTAACCGTAGAACGGAGATCAGGATCTTGGGCGAAGGGGAGGAATAGAGAATTTAGATACTGTAGTTATAGTTTTGGTTTCCTTGCTTTAATCTTAATATGTGCCGATAATTTAAAAGTAAATGAATAAAATATTCACTTTAATATTTTTTGTAATCACTTTTTGTTCTTTCTGCCAAGATAAATTTGAAGAAGGTCATATTGTCAAATCCAATGGAGATACTTTAAAAGTTTATCTAAGAAATGATGGCTTTGATAAAAATTTCAACCTCATTTCATTTGTGAATGAAAGAGGACAACCAATTGAAAAGCTAACCTGCAATTCAGTACAATCCTTTTGGCTGCAAGAACAGAACAGGCTTTTTCTTACAAAGAGCATTACCTACAATCTTTATTCCAAGGAAATTAGATCCGGCGAATCATTAATTAGAGAAACCTTGAGAGATACAATATTCTGTGAAGTTTTATTCAAAGATGCCTCAATAGTTTTATATAGTATTTATGATAAATATAATCAACAGCGATTTTTTATAGAGAATGAGGATTCTATGGAGGAGCTGATTTATTATTCATATATCTTGATAAAAGAAGAGAAGAGGTATCAATTAGTCAACAAAGCTTATATTAATCAGTTGAAAGGTATTCTTAAGCCATGCAAAGAAATCGACTTTTCTAATTTAGACTATGATAAAAGAAGCTTTTTGAAACTTTTTGAGGCTTACAGTAGATGCAATTCTGATAAAGTTGAGATTTCGATAAAGAAGGAAAAACCGACTGGTCATTTATCCGTTGGGGGAGGTGCAATTGCATTTTTTTCAGAAGACCAATTTGGAAAATCGTTGTCAGGTGGACTTCAGGTAAGGTTTCCCGGACATTCATACAATCGCTATATAATGGCCCAAATACAGCGAGTCTGGAACTTTCCTAATAATAATGGCCACTTTTCAGATGGCTATTTAGTAAGCTTTTTAGTGGGTGGGTATTTTGGAAACAGAAATATCAGACCTTATCTACATGGTGGTATTGCCACTGGTAAAACCAATGAAACAGTGATTATACCCATATTAACTGCTGGAGTTAGCTATAAAAAGAAAATTCATTTAGAAACAACCTTATTGATTTGGTATTCCTTGAGGTATAGTTTCTGATTTTTACGTTATCTGTTCTAATTCCACTTACACTTTAAATTATTTCATTTTAAATTGGTGACAAAAAATGTAATTGGTAACCTTGATATTTTCATTCACCGGCTTGTTCAATTACTGTGTCAAATAACTTCTCGCTAAATCTAAAATTGGTTGATCTTATTTTATCGAGGATGGGTCTAACGCTTTTAATCAACCCTATTTGTTTTGCCTTTAGAATTAACCCGAAAGTGCCTGAATACCTCAAGTGAAGACGATCAGCAATTTTTCGTCCCTTAAGTTCGTCAAGAATTAGAATAGGTTTATCCATATCCAATGATAAAGCGATCGCACTTGCTTCGCCTTTATCAAGATCCATCTCTAAGATTTGTTGATAAAGAGTGTTATTAGGTAAGGAAATCACAATCCAATCCGGAAGGCTTTTTCCAAATTCTTTTTGAATTATTGGTGTCACATAAACTTTCTTGCCGACTCTCTTTAATAGTTCCAGTTCGTCTATTTTGCTGAGAATTATCAAACAACTTGTATCTGAGATGATGATGTCAGAACTGGGCTGCATCTCTTATTATTTCAGAAGGGGGATAATTGATCAATGAAACCTCATAGTCTGCCAAAATCTCAGAAAACGCGACTTTTGATAATCCAGCTAATTCAGCTGCTTGTCCAAGAGAGAGCTTGCCGGTCTCATACATTTTAGCAGCTAAAAATCTTTTTGCCTCTCTTTCATCAAGATTCAAATTGTCCGGAATATTTAAAGTCAAATGTTTCATACTCTAAATTTATAGAAAATTATTGAAATATCTCCTATTTGTAGCGCCTTTCCCTTGCTTGAGTCTAATGGCTTTCGGCTTGATGATGTTGCGGATTTAGAAGCACAGTAGCAATGAATTTATCTCGTTAAGTTAATACCTATAGTGAGGACACTGACATCGGCGAGAAAATAAGCCAAAACGCTTTGCAGCTAAGCGAAGGTAGGGCTCTTAGCACTATACGTCCTACGAAGTACTAAACTTTAAATTTACCACTTTCCTATCCTTCGAAGCACGAAACCCGTGCTTGCGTGTAGGTGCTATGGGCTGCCTTTCTTGTCATTCGGGTCAGTTTACCTTGTATATAAGTTCATAGTCATGGGCAGTAACAAACATTGGAATTTTGTCCCAATCACCTAGGTTCAATTTGTAGGTTTCTCTAAATAATTCTTGTAGTCTTAGAATTACCAATATTTCACATACTTCATAGGCTTTGTCAATATTCGGTTCTTCAAACCTATTGTTTTTGTGAACGTCTTCAAAAGCTTTTTGAATGTCTTCAAAACCTGTAATTGTCAAATCATTTGCTGTCGAGTCATAAAAGTCAGACAACCATTCCCAATCCGTTAAACTCAAATTTTCAAAAGAAAAAAGGTCAATAAACCAGCGGTCATAGTTGATTGTAAATCCATTCATTTCACAATAGTATGCCGCAGGTCTAACTTCTTTTCCATTATCAAATAGTTTTTTAATAAAACCTTGTTTTTTTTTTCAAAACTTCTTTTGTTGACTTGTCAAACTCCTTTATATGTTTTGCCAAGACAGAAGTCAAATTCAATAAATTCCTGTCAAGAATTTTATGAAAATCAGTTGTCGGAATTTCTCTAAGCTCCTGCCAATGTATTTTTTGCCTCATACATTTAAAATCCAATAATTCACGACAGCAGGTGCTTTTGTAGCTTAACCCTTAATTCTCCAAGGGTTTTAAACCCTTGGAGAGTTAAACAAGATAGGATGGGGTAAAAAAAAGCGGATGATTTTTTTCACCCGCTTTTCAATTTAAACTAATAATTAATATTAAGCTTCTACATGCTGATCTATGTTGATGAACTTCAGATTTTGTTCATCATCCAAAGTCATTTCCACCACTGAATCTTTTGCTATTGTTCCTTTAATGATTTCTTTCGACAATTCATTCAGGACTTGTCGTTGCAATACCCGCTTCAATGGTCTTGCCCCATATTGAGGATCAAATCCTGTTCTTGAAAGATAATCCAAAGCGGCATTATCAGCCGTTAATTTGATTCCGTTTTCTTCTAGTCTTCTTTGAATATCCCTGAATTGTATTTCCACTATTTTTCTGATATTTTCCGGATTTAAAGGCCAGAACATAATGATCTCATCAATACGGTTCAAGAATTCAGGTCTCATGGTTTTTCTCAAAGTATCCATCACCTGATCTTTGGTTTCTAAAATGAGGTTAAAATCCTGGTTAGCAGAGGCTCTTTCAAAGTTCTCACGAATAATATGTGATCCCACATTGGAGGTCATGATAATAATCGTGTTCTTGAAGTTTGCAACCCTACCTTTATTATCTGTTAATCGTCCATCATCCAATACCTGAAGCAAGATGTTGAATACGTCAGGATGGGCTTTTTCAATTTCGTCCAGCAAGATTACAGAATATGGTCTTCTTCTTACCGCCTCTGTTAATTGCCCGCCTTCTTCGTAACCCACATATCCGGGAGGAGCGCCAATTAATCGGCTCACTGCATGTCTTTCCTGATATTCAGACATATCTATTCTTACCATGGCATTTTCATCGTTGAAAAGATAATCTGCCAAAGCTCTTGCCACCTCTGTCTTACCAACTCCTGTTGTTCCTAAAAATATGAAGGAACCTATAGGACGTTTGGGGTCTTGTAACCCAGCCCTGCTTCGCCTTACTGCGTCGGAGATTGCCCTTATCGCTTCTTCTTGTCCTGCAATCCTTTTTCCTAACTCTTCCTCTAAATGTAGCAGTTTTTCCCTGTCGCTTTGAAGCATTTTAGATACGGGAACACCGGTCCATTTAGCAACCACTTCAGCAATATCCTCAGAAGTTACTTCTTCCTTAAGCATCGCATCGCCATCCTGAAGTTCAGCTACCTGTTTCTGAAGTTCAGAAAGCTTCGTTTCGCTTTCTCCAATTCTTCCATACCTTATTTCGGCTACTCTGCCGTAATCTCCGGATCTTTCGGCTTGCTCTGCTTCCAGTTTAAATTGCTCAATATTCTCCTTTTCTTTCTGGATATTGGTAATCAGGTTCTTTTCATTTTCCCATTTTGCCTTCAAACTGTTTCTTTCTTCCGAAAGCTCTGCGATTTCCTTAGACAATGAATCTTCTTTTTCCTTATCATTTTCCCTCTTCATTGCCTCTCTTGCGATTTCCAATTGCATAATTTTTCTTTGGATGGTATCCAATTCTTCAGGTAAAGAATCTATTTCCAACCTGAGTTTAGAAGCCGCCTCATCCATTAAGTCAATGGCTTTATCCGGTAAAAATCTGTCCGTAATGTATCTGTTGGAAAGTTCAACGGCAGAAATGATCGCCTCATCCCGAATTCTGACTCCGTGATGCACTTCATATTTGTCTTTAATTCCACGAAGAATAGAAATTGCATCTTCCACGTTAGGTTCATCTACATATACTGCCTGGAATCTTCTTTCCAGGGCTTTGTCTTTCTCAATATATTTTTGATACTCTTTTAAAGTTGTAGCACCAATGGCATGAAGTTCGCCCCGTGCTAATGCAGGTTTTAATAAGTTGGCCGCATCCATAGCTCCTTCACCTCCTGCTCCGGCACCAATTAACGTATGAATTTCATCTATGAATAAGATGATTTCACCTTCTGCATCACTTACTTCTTTAATCACCGCTTTTAACCTTTCCTCAAACTCACCTTTGTATTTTGCTCCTGCAATCAAAAGGCCCATATCCAGGGAAACAATCGTTTTGCTTTTTAGATTTTCAGGAACATCTCCTGAAACAATCCTTTGAGCCAAACCTTCTACAATAGCTGTTTTACCAACTCCCGGTTCTCCTAATAACACCGGATTGTTTTTGGTCCTTCTGGAAAGTATCTGCAAAACCCGTCTGATTTCTTCGTCTCGGCCTATCACAGGGTCTATCTTACCCGATTTTGCCATCTCATTCAAGTTCTTCGAATACCTTTCCAGGGACTTATATTTCGATTCAGCGTTTTGATCTTTTACACTCGTACCTCCTCTTAATTCTTTTATCGCTTTTTTGGTATCGGATTCGTTCAATCCGAGTTCTTTTAAAAGTTGTGCGGTTTTATCTCTTCCAGCCAATAGACCAAGAAAAATATGTTCGATCGCAACAAATTCATCTTTAAACTCTTTTAGGTAGGAGGTCGCTTTTTGTAAAACAGCGGCCGAATCATTTCCCAAATAAGGTTGTTGCCCGGTTATTTTTGGATAAGAATTGATGATCTCATCAAGTTTGGTATCTAACTGTGCTCTGTTTACACTTAATTTTTTAAATATAAATGAGATAACATTCTCATCTGTTAATAGAAGTCCTTTCAATAAATGCCCTGGCTCAATGGCCTGTTGCTGGCTACTCGCAGCAATCTCGGCTGCCTTTTGAACGGCTTCCTGCGCTTTGATCGTATAGTTATTGAAGTTCATAATTTTATTCCTGTTTATTTTTCTTACGAACCTAACCGATCAAAGGGTAATCCAAAATGATAGAAATCAACGATCCAGGAATTTTTGTCATATATTTTAAATCTCAAGATAAAATATGTGGTCGTATTGTCTTTTTTTAAGACAAGTTGTAATTTATTTAATCTATTAATGAGTTTTTTTGGATGATATAATGAAATAGCTTTTCTATAACCATCGATAGAAATTAAATTTTTCAAACCTTTTCTTGTTATTTTTTGTATTGATATTGAAATAATGGAACTTTATAACCATCTTCATAGGGCAAATAGATTTAGGTAAGGGCGAGAGGATGTTGAATAGATACTTCTTAGTCACTTTAGTCACTCCTTTAAATTATTCATTTTTCATAAGTTTTGAAGATTAGCATAATTAGGATTAGTTGTCCAAGGCCATTTCAGGATTATAACATTGACAATTAACATATTCGTTAATTTTTATTTTAATTTTACTGTTGAATCGTTTGTTATCTTGAAATCTTTGCAAGCTATATTTATGATGGCTCTCTATAGTTCCAAACACCTTCTTTTTGATGATCAATAAGAAAGTAAAACTCAAATAAACCCGCATGGGATAACTTTTAATTTTTTAATTAGTGAAATTCAACGAATTTAATTTTGACCCTAACCTCCTCGAAGGATTGGATGCAATGGGTTTTTCAAACGCCACACCTATTCAGGAAATGGCGATACCTGTAATCTTAGAAGGGAAAGATATTATAGCTTGTGCTCAAACGGGCACGGGAAAGACTGCTGCATATTTGCTTCCTGTACTTAATAAAATTATTAATACTGAGAAACGACATTTAAACACCTTAATCCTTTCACCGACACGTGAATTGGCAGTACAAATAGATCAACAGGTAGAAGGACTAGCTTATTTTATTTCAGTAAGTTCTATTTCTATTTATGGTGGTGGAAGCGGCGTTGCCTGGGATCAGCAGAAGCGAGCCATGACGGAAGGCGCTGATATTATAATTGCCACTCCCGGCAGATTAATTGCTTTACTTGCCTCTGGCACAATTAATTTTGACCATTTGGAGCACCTCATTTTGGATGAGGCGGACAGAATGCTGGATATGGGTTTTTATGATGATATTGTAAAAATTATCAACTATCTGCCCTCAAAAAGACAAACATTGCTTTTTTCGGCAACGATGCCTCCTAAGATCAGAATGTTGGCGAACAAAATATTGAACCGGCCTGAAGAAATAAACATTGCATTGTCTCAGCCTGCCGAAGGAATAGCTCAACAAGCCTACCAGGTTTTTGATAACCAAAAGACGAGATTGTTGATGCAGATCTTTAGTGAGGACAAATATACCAGCGCTATAATTTTTGCTTCGACAAAGGAAAATGTGAAAGTACTGGAGCGGGAACTTAAGAAATTGAAGCTTCCTGTAAAAGCATTTCACTCCGACCTCGAGCAACAAGAAAGAGAAAGTATTCTAAGGGATTTTAAAAACCGGCAGCTTCAGATACTTATTGGAACGGACATCTTATCCCGAGGAATAGATGTAGAAGGGATAAGTTTAGTGGTGAATTATGACGTTCCCCCGGATCCTGAAGATTATATTCACAGGATTGGAAGGACAGCACGTGCAGCTACCACAGGCACAGCCATAACTTTTGTCAATGAAAAAGACAACAGGAAATTCCTGAGAATTGAAAAACTGATCGGAAAGGAAATCCCTAAAATGACATTACCAGTTGAGTTGGGAGAGGGACCCGTTTTTCAGACAGAATACAGGAAGCCGAAGTCCTTTTCTAAAAAACCCTGGAGAGGAAAAAGAAAAGGGGGCAACAACAGAGCCGAGAAAAGGTAATTCATTATTCGCTTTAAACACGGAGAAAATAAAAAAACCGGGAATATATTTTACGCCCGGTTTTTTATTTATTATTCTAAACAAACAATTGAAAATCATTTTTATTAATGGCGTATTAAACCATTAGGTTTTTTTTGCCCTTATTTGACTGGTTGTTCCGAAGCAGGTTTTGTTTCTGACTCAGGCCCCTTTCCCGTTTCAGCATTCTCCACTTTTGATGTATTGGATTCAACATTTTCAGAAGGCTTAATGGTTTTTTGATTCGTATTATCTAAAACTTCAGCATCCTGATCTTTCTTTTGATTGTCATTTTTATCGTTATTCTGGATTTGTTGTCCTGATTGAGGTCTTGGTCCACCTTGTCTTCTTCCGGCAGGTGCGGGAGCGCCGCCTCCTTGTGGTGCGTCTGAAGAACTGTCCCCACCTTGTTTTAAATCATCATTGCTTACGGATCTTCTTCTTTTTCTTGGTTGGTCATTGGCATTTAATTTACCAATTCTATAACTGAAGTTGACCTTGAAGTTCATGTTGTACATCACGTTCGTGCTGCTTTGATTTATAAATGCGGAGCTGATTTCATTTTTCATCTTAAACCCTTTCGTGTTAAGGAAGTTTTCTGCTCCAAATCCAATGCTGCCCCTTTCGTTATTGAAGTCTTTCTTAACGTTAAGGCTGTATATTCCAAATCCTCCTTGTTTTCCTTGTAGTTGAACCTGGTTTCCTCGATAAAATGAAAACAATTGCAAACCCCAGCCTTTACCTAAATTATAACTTCCAAATGCCCTAAAACTTGCTACCCATCCTTCATTGCTAGCATTGAATTCAGGATCAGGGACATTGTTTGTTAATACAGAATAATAGACATCCGTACCTCCATTCAAGGTAAGTTTATTACCTATCCTGATATTTGTAAAAAGACTAAGTCCATAAGCATCTTCTTTTCCTATGTTTCTGTAGGTGGTTGTGATCCTATTTCCTTCCGGCTCTAATCGGATACTCTGAATCGCGCCGGTGGTATTTCTCATAAAACCAGTAAGGAAAATAGAAGTGGATTTTATATAAGTGCTATAAGAAAGCTCATAATTGTTGGTGTATTCTGGTTTTAGATCAGGGTTACCTATAGTTGGTTGAAGCGGGTTAGAAGACTGTCTGTTTGGATTTAGGAACTGAAGTGAAGGCCTTTGAATTCGTCTATTGTAAGCTGCTTTTATCGTGTTCCCGCTTTTGAGTTTCTTGGAAATATTTACGCTGGGGACAAGAACACCATAAGGCTTTATATTTACCTTTTTGTTTTCATCGTTTTCAAAGGAAGCATCTATCGTAGTATATTCGTAGCGACTGCCGGCCTTTATACTGTAATTTTTGGGAAGGTTAAGCGTATAAGAAAAATATCCTGAAGATACGTTTTGCTGATAATTGAAAATGTTTCCCAAATTGTTATCAGTGGAAGGAGTATAGATTTCATCCGCGCCTGCGTGATAGTATTGATAATCACTGATTACATTCCTGATGATTTGTTTGGCGCCCAATTCCAGGATTTGGTTCTTGGCAATTGGATCAAGGTAATCTGCCTGTACGGTAATTTCCTGGTTATAGCTTTCATTCAGGTTTTTGATGAATTCGCTTTCGGAAAAGTCCTCATCAAGGATTGCATTTATAAAATCATTCGTACGGTTATTTCGGCTCCATTGCGATAATATGCTAAATTCTTTCTGAGGTTTTTCAAAGGATCTAATATAATTTAGGTTTAAATCCCATGTGTTTGAAAGATCCGACACATTTACATCTCTGACGCTCTTGTTCTGATAAACTCCATTCTTAAAGCTTTCAGATAATAAATTATCCTGTGAATTATTAAAATTTCTTAACCCTAATTGAAGTGAAGCCGAAAGAAAGTTCTTTTTGTTGATGTCGTAGTCCCAACCCAACTGGTACCGCCCGAACATCATATTTGTCCGGGTATCTGCGCTTTGAAGACTTAACAAAGTGGTATCCTCATGAATAAATGTTTCTTGCCTGTTTTGAAAACTTCCCTTTACATTATATCCTGCTCTTCCCCAGCCTCCCAGAGAAAAAGCCATTTTTCCCTTCCTGAAACTTCCATTCAAACCCAGGTTTGATCCCCTTAAACCGGCGCTGCTGTTTATGTTTAGTGAAAACCCGTCAATAGCGTTCTTCTTGGTAATAATATTGATTATTCCGGCAGATCCTTCCGCATCGTATTTGGCAGAAGGAGAAGTAATAACTTCCACAGAAACAATCATATCTGATGGAATTTGCTTTAATGCATCGGCTACACTGGAAGCGGCAATGGTAGAAGGCCGGTTATTGATCAAGACTCTTATGCTTTGGCTTCCTCTTATGGATACATTTCCATCGAGGTCGACGGATAGATTTGGCACTTTCCTTAATACATCTGTAGCATCTCCTCCTTTATTTGATGCATCACCTTCAGCATGATAAACGGTTCGGTCTACCTTTTCTTCTATTAAAGACCTTTGTCCCTCTATAGTGATCTCTTTCAAAACTTCTATCGCCGGACTTAATAAAACAGTACCCAATTCTATTTCATCCTTTTTGCTATCCACCGTTACAGTGAGGGTTTTAGGTTTGTAGCCGATAAAAGAAATGATCACCAGATAATTTCCTTCACTTACTTTAGCCAGGCTGAATTTCCCATTTTCCTCGCATATTGTGCCGTCTACAGGTTTTTTTGTAGTTGGGTCGGATAAAGTAATGGTTGCAAAAGGTACAGGTTGCCGGGTTGCAGAATCTATGACAATTCCTGAAATAGTGGCATTGCCTTTCAAATTGTCAATTAATTCTGAAAAAGTTGGTTTCGATGACACTCCTCCGTTCCCTGAAAAGGCAAACGTGCTCAGAGAGAGAAGAATTAATAAGGTAGAAAGTGTTTTCATGTTATTAACTGTTATTCTATTTTATTTTGAGTTTTTGACTCTTGTATTTTGAGTGGTACAAAGGAATAATAATTTTTAAAATTTTTTCCGGGAAATAGACAATCCGGTTGAAAAACTCGACACTTCCGCTTTTTAATTGTTTTCAAAGAATAACAGATAATTGACCGGAGAAGTCGAATAAAAAAAGGAAAGGGTAGAAAACATGAATCGGCAATAAATCAGTTAATGGTGATTCCTTATCTTTAACCTTATATTAAAAAATTATGCAAAGGCATGTCCCGCGATTTAGAGTCGCTTTACTTCATATAGCTTTCTGGTGTGTTTATCTTACTTTTTCTTTCTACGAGATCAATACCCATTCCTCAAGAAGTGAGAGTTATAGTATAATTAGAGTACTTTTCTTTTCATTATTTGAATTGAGCTTTCTTTTGTTGCCGGCTTATTTAAATTATTTTATATTCCTTCCCAGATGGTTGGAGAAAAAAAATGTAATAAGATATATTCTTGAATTTTCCATTCCTTTTATTTTAATAGTTATTCTCAGGGTCTATCTTCAACGGTATCTTGTAGATGGTTATTCGCACCAATTCAGGTATTTCTACAGTACTTTATTTATTGTGCAGGTGGTAAGTGTTACCTTATTCATTTCATTTTTTGTGGGCATGCTTAGGTTTGCTTCAGAATGGTTTGAGTTTGAAGCCACTAAAAAGGAAGTAGAAAATGAACGGTTATTGGCAGAACTTAATTTCCTGAAGGAACAAATCAATCCTCATTTTCTTTTTAATACCCTTAATAATTTGTATTACCTGGCCTATACAAAATCACCCAATACCACCGAAGTAATAGCCAAGCTTTCTCAGATGATGCGGTATATGATTTATGATTCCAATCATCCCAAAGTTATACTGAGCAAGGAAATCGAGTATATGGAAAACTATATAAGTTTAGAAAGGCTTAGACTTAATAATCAAATCCCAATTGATTTTTCCATCAGAGGAAATCCTGATCAGGCAATGATTGCCCCACTTATTTTGATTACTTTTCTTGAAAATGCATTTAAACATGGTGTCAGCAATAATAATCCAGACTCCTGGGTTAAGGTTTTAATAAATATTTCTGACGATCAATGCCTTTATAAGGTAGAAAATAGTAAACTTTCAGAATCAGGAAAGCATGAGCAGAAATCTGGGATAGGACTACAGAATGTAAAAAGACGACTTGAACTTAGTTATCCGGAAAAATATACTTTAACAGTAGAAGATCATCCTCAATCTTATTCCGTTGAACTGATATTAAATTTAAAAAACCCAATAGAATAAAGGCAGGATAGCAGAAAGCTACAGATATTAATATTTTTAAGATGAAAATTAATTGTCTTATAGTTGAAGATGAACCATTAGCCAGGAATCTGCTTATAGAATATGTTGGCAAAATCTCTTATGTAAATTTAGTAGAAGCTTGCTCCAGTCCCTTGGCTGCAATAGAAATTTTAAGAACTACTGCAATTGACCTGCTTTTTCTGGATATTCAGATGCCTGAAATTACCGGAATTACCCTCCTTAAAATTTTGCAAAGAAGACCATTGGTTGTTTTAACAACTGCTTACTCTCAATATGCTTTAGAAAGTTATGAATTGGACGTAGTAGACTATCTGTTAAAGCCCATCACTTTTGAACGTTTCTTAAAAGCTGTTGAAAAGGTAAATCAACGGTTAGCTCAGTCTCCTGATTTCAGGGGTGCAGAAAAACCAGTCACAGATACTCCCGCTTTCGTTTTTGTGAAGGACGGAACAAAGCTGGTAAAAATACTTATTGATGACATTCTTTATATAGAGGGGCTTAAAGATTATGTGGCAATCTACACCGGGAACCAAAAGATAGTGACACTTCAAAGAATAAAAACTTTGGAAACCCAGCTTCCTTCAAACAAATTTATCAGGATCCACAATTCATACATTGTTGCTCTTTCGGGTATTGATACAATCCATAAAGAGAGGATACAAATTGGAAATAAATTCATTCCTATAAGCGATTCTTATAAAAAATCATTTAGAGAATTTATCAATAGAAATTATTTGCAACCCCCCGAATAAGAAAATTTTAAAGAGACGCTTCATTTCGACCCTATTTAATAATTCTGAAAAATATCAGAATAACTATAATATATTTTAAAATTTTCGTCCACTCAGTTATTTAATTAGCATTGCTACATTTTAACAGGTATTTATTTGGATAGTTACATTAATTAAATGCATAGTATAATTAGTATTTATAATGCAATTATTGCTTTTCAAGTATAATAATTCATGCAAACCTTTGTGCAATCGTTTGCAGATTAAAAAATCCTTTTTACATTTGTATTGTCAAAACGAAAATTACTATGAAAACAAAATTTATATCTATACTAATAATTGCTCTAGGAGCATTTAGTTTTTTTAATGCAAAAGCTGACAACAATAGTGAAGTTTTAAGACTTTCATTTCAATCTTCAGATGTAATCAACCTTACTTACGCAGTTGCATCTAAGAGTCGTCCAACAGTTAATATTTACGATGCACAAAAGAATCTTTTATTAACTGAAAAGGTTGTTAACAATTATGGTGTTGCCAGATTATATAACATATCTGCCCTTCCTGAAGGCCGATACTTCTTCGAAGTAGTTGATGGTAAAACAAAAACAGTAAAAAGCATTGATTATAAAAAAGCATTGATTAACGAGCCTAAAGACCTTATTGTTGAAATTTTACAAACATCAGATAGGGGTAAGCTTGCCCTAACTTGTAAAGAAGTAAATAACAAACCAGTATTTGTTAAAATTTATAGCAAATCGAATGGTATTATATTCGAAGACTTCATAAGTACTAAAAAAGACTTCAAGAGAGTATATGACCTTTCTAATCTTAGAGAAAAAGAATACGTGTTCCAAGTGGAAAGTGATGATAGAGTAGTGACGAAGGAAGTAAGTTTAGAAAACTCTGAATTGAGCTTAAGTAAATAAGGGTTAATAATAGACGAAATGCGGTTCTAGGTCTCACCATAGAACCGTTTTTCTTTTTATAGGGTTTATGAATTTCATGATTTTACCTTCCAGGTAAAATTTTTTCTTTTATAGAGATGCTATCCAAAATGCTCCGCCTTCTTTAGATATAATTTTTTTCTCTTTTTTCGAGAAAAGGAGAAAATATTTTATCTTCAAACAAAACCCTAAATAAGAGTATGTTAAATTGTATTTTAGTTATAGATGACGATGCAATTACAAGACAGCTATATTCAATGATTTTGGAAGAAATGGAGGTTTCAGATAGAGTTGAAGCCTTCCCCTACGGTGTCCAGGCTATTGAATTTATTAATACCTTCACCCCTGAAATTATATTAATGGACCTAAACATGCCCGGTATTGACGGATTCGAAGTAATTGAAGAATTAAATAAAAATAAAAACAGAAGGGAAATGAAAGTCATTGTAATGTCGGCTCATTTTGCCAAAGGTCAGCAAACTAAAATAAAGGAACTGGGCGTGGATAATTATATAACTAAACCACTGTCTGAAGAAAAAGTGAATGAAGTTTTATTGAAGCCTCAAATGAAAAAGAATTGATTCTCCGACCCCCGATTGTTCTTTATAAAGACAAGCTGCATTTGAAAATAAGCCACAGCAGAATAACTCCCAATTATCCTCTTAGAGATAGAAAAGCAATTGTCTGATGTGGCTTGTGTTTAATAATATAATTTTTTAATCATTACTTAATAAACGACACTGAGAAGAACGTTACCGTTGCATTTTTTAAAACTGGAAAAATCAAGATGGGCTTGAATTGATTTTCTTACCGTACAAGGTGAAAACACCGCGAGGAACACAGCGACAAGAACAATTGCGATGCGAAATTTTTTTAGATACAGATGTTTTCTTTCCTTAACCATGCCCAAAGTTAAAAGTTAACGTATAAACTATATGCTTATTATTTTTCAGGGTAACTCTAGGTTTGTTTAAATAAAATAAGGTTATTGTTATAGCTCTTGATTTTTAATTTTAATAATTTCAATTTTCATTATTTATTAAAAATATGACAAAAATTGACTGTGCAGTACTTATTGATGATGATTCTATCACAAATTTTTTAAATGAAGAACTCATAAAGGAGTTAGGGGTTTCAGAAAAGGTGAAAGTTTTTGAAGATGGTAGGGGGGCGTTGAATTATATCAATGAAAATTGCATAAAAAGCAACAAATGTCCGGAATTAATCCTTCTGGACATTAACATGCCGGTAATGGATGGATTTGAGTTCCTGAAGGTTTTTAATTCACTCGAGTTTGAGAATAAAGAGGATGTTAAAATCATCATGCTTACGACCTCTTCTAATTCCAAGGATTTTGAACAAGCAAAAAAATTAAGTGTTAAGGATTATATTACCAAACCATTAACTCCGGAAAAATTGATGCCGGTATTGAAAAAGCACTTTTATTTATAATATTTTAGTTTTAGTATAAGAGAAAACTGAGGTGTTTATTTGTTGTGTCTAAGCGCCTTCATATAGGCGATTAGTTTATCCATATCATCTCTTGAGATCTCATTTCTCTTAAAGGATGGCATTACACCGAGGCCATGTCTTACCTGGAATCGTTTTAAAAAACCCGGCGCTGGGTTACTGTTCAATGCCGGTCCCAATCCTGCTTCACCACTGGGATGGCATTTATAGCAATACTCCATAAACACCACTTGTCCTGCGGTAACCTTATTATTGCTTACATCAAGCGGCCCCTTTAAAGGCAAGCTTTTACGCGAAGCACACATAGTGGTCAAAAACAGTGACGAAAGTAAAAATACAGTCTTAATAAATTTTGTTAATCCTGGTTTGATCATTTTTGTTTTTTGGTAATTTTCCATATAACGCCCGTTTTTTTATAAGGCCTGGTGGATTTTTTATTTACAGCCATAACTCCAAAATCAACAATATACAAGGCATTGCCTGAGGGATTAAACTTTGCTGCGACAGGTCGTTCCAATCCACTTGATTTAAGCCAACTGGCCGGTCCGTTTCTGTTGCCTTTATTAACTGCAAAATCCTCAACAACTCCTGTTTTGATGTTTACTTTAGAAATCTTAAAACCAACAGGCGCCAAGCCCTTTCCAACTTGAGGCACCATGTCTCCGAATTCGGACACGAAAGCTTCGCCTTTAAAACCAAAGCGATCACTTGATGAAAAGTCAAATCCACAAACAGAGGCGTGTACACCAAAGATAGCTGCGGGCTTAGGAGGGTCATTAGGATATGATGCCAGGATTGCTTTAAGCTTTTTATCTTTCGGACTTTTAAATTCTTCGTCATTCACTATGGACTTACCTGCAGCAAAATCCGGCCAGCCATACCATTTCCCGGTGTTTATTTCCCATAGCACGTCTCCTGAGCCCCATATAGGCCGGCTTCCTCTTTCGTCAAAAGAGTTTTCAGTAATAAATAGTTTAGAATCAGGAGAAACCGCCAATCCGAAAGGGTTTCTTAATCCCCAGGCTACCAATTCCATGTCCCCACCGCTAAGAGGAATCCTTAGGATTGAACCACTGCAGGGCAGACTGCCTGATACCACCTGGTTTTTTTCAGAACTGGTACCATAAGGCAAATATGCGCCGGTTTCTGTAACATCGTCCGGATTGTCGGTCAGCGCATTTTTGCTTTCGAAGTTTATTCCGTTTAAAGTAAGATCGCGGCATGGAATATCGTGAAACTCAGGCTTTCTTTCCAGCCAGCCAAACTTAGCATTGTCATTGCCTACTATGCCTGAATTTGTAGCGGTGCCCTGACCAAAATACAAATAGCCATCCATTATTATGGGGCCATTGGTGTGATGGTCTCCATAACTTGGAAGGTTATCGACTAAAACTTCAACATTGCCCTCTTTGCTTATTTTGATAATCCTTCCGCCATTCAACTGGCCTCCTTCAGCAATGTAAAAGTTGCCCTCATAATAGGTTATGCCATTCCAGGGCCCATTTTTATCTCCTTTAGCCACTAGTGTGGTTTCTCCATCGGCATTTATTCTTAATAGCTTTGGCTCTGTCCATTCTTCGCCATAAGAATATCCCGCCTCAATAACATAGGGCGTTCCTTGTTCGTCAAATGTAATCCCACTTGGGTAGGTAAGTCCCTGAGCTATATACTCTATTTGATATCCCTCTGGTAGGGCGATGTGTGAAACATTAATTTTTCTTTCATTGAAATCCCTGATTTCTCCTCCACCTTTTGGTGAGCGGATCCGGTAACAGGAGTTTAAGTAAAAAGCAGATAAAAAAAATAAAAACAGCAGGAGTTTCGTGTACTTCATGTCATCAATTTCTTAAAGGAAGGCTTAGGGGATTGTACGATAAAGCATTTGAACTGTTGCGTCACCGGTTACTGTTGAAACAGTGCAAATATTAATCTGATGTAGGGACAGGTAGGGGTTTGGGAATTATTTGAATAAACCTTTTGAGAATTTACTCACTTATTATTCTTAAAAATTTAAGACTATTTAATACATAATACAAATTTTGCCTTTTTTTATTATTTACTATCTTTACTTTTCGAGTAAAATGAAGATTCATTAATAAGATGATTTTAAGTCTTTTTGATAAAAATATTGCTTATCTTCAGCAAAAAGTCTTTCTCTCAAAAGACGAGTAGAAATCTATTTCCCTATTTCTTCTCGTAAACTTTCACCTGCTTTTTACAATCACGCTTAATCCGTTCCCGGTTTAGTATTTTTTCTTCTTAAACCTTAAAGGCGCATTTAAAAAAATATAACTGGAACTGTTACGAGTAGAAATCCAAAACAGAGAACAAAAAACGATTATCTCAGACTAAAAAATAAATTATACCTATATGAAATGAGCATGAGCAAAAAGCTCACCCGAACCGAGGGTGAATATCATGCGAATTCCATGTGGCCATTAAAAAAAACAATTATACATATGAAAGCAAATGAAGTATTGATTACACAAACTGATAAACAAAGACTGCTTAATGTTCTTATCAGCAAAAGCACCAGTGAATTGGATTTGACAGAAAACCTTAAACTGGTAAAGAAGAAGATGGATACGGCGGTGGTAGTAAATTCTAAAGAAGTGCCTCCACAAGTGGTAACAATGAATTCCACGGTAATAGTAAAAAACCTTTCATTTGGGTCCACAGCAAGACTTACCTTAGTTTATCCTGATGAAAGAAGCGCTTTGGATTATAAAGTTTCTGTGTTTAGTCCCTTGGGAGCTGCAATTCTAGGTTATTCGCAGGGAGATGTGATTGAATGGGATGGCAAACAGGCTACCACTAAATTTTTAATAGAAAAGATAATATACCAACCGGAATCAGCAGGTGATTATCATTTGTAATAGATTTGAAAGTATTTCTTCAACCAGCTTATTTATTAAAAAAATAAGTGTATTTATTCATACACGCTTTATATTAGCAGTTAAATAATCAATTTATAAATTATCAATTGTTCAATGGGCTTTAATGAAATAATATTCTTTTCCCTGTTTATAGTTTTTATCGTGGGGATGTTAATGTTGGACCTGGGAGTTTTCGGGAAAAAGAAGCATGTAATCAGCTTTAAGGAAGCGGCATCATGGAGCGCGGTATGGCTGATGTTTACGCTTGTTTTTTATATGATCCTTGATACCCATGGCGATCTTATCCATGGAATAAATAATTATGATGAACTGGTAGCGGCACGAGATAAATATGCAAAACATGTTACGCTTTTCCCAGATAATTATGAAGCAAGTCTTCAGAGTTACCGGGATAATATGTCCCTGGAGTTCATTACCGGGTATTTTGTGGAATATGCCCTCTCCGTGGACAATATATTCGTAATCATTCTGATATTTACTGCCTTTGGCGTCAGGGAGAAGTATTATAAAGAAGTATTACTGTGGGGGATCTTAGGTGCCATCTGCATGAGGTTCATCTTTATTTTCACAGGAGCCGCCCTTATGAACAAATACGAATGGATCATCTATATTTTTGGCGGTTTTCTTGTATTCACCGGAATTAAAATGTACCTCCAGCGGAATCAGGAAGAAAAAATAGATACCAGTAAACATCCGTTAATACGGTTCGTTTCCAAGTACTTTCCCGTCTATCCTAAGTATGTAAATGATAAGTTTTTTGTTAAGGTAAATAATAAGTGGTCTCTGACCCCTTTGTTCTTAGTTCTGCTGATGGTAGAGTTTACTGATTTGATTTTTGCTGTAGATTCTGTTCCGGCAGTGTTTTCTGTTACAAAAGACCCCTATATTGTTTTTTTTTCTAACATATTTGCCATATTGGGGCTTAGGTCCATGTTCTTTTTCCTCACCAACATCATGCACCTTTTCCATTATCTGAAGATAGGACTATCCATTTTGCTTGTATTTATTGGCGGCAAGATGATATTCCATTCCCAGTTAGAGGCTATAGGGTTTCAAACCACCCATTCACTATTTATTATTCTTGGAATACTTGCTCTAAGTGTAATTCTTTCTTTAGTTTTCCCTAAAAAAGAAGTGAGCCGGGCGGTATATTCATTCTTGTTTATATTTTCCACTATTCCTGTATAGCCTGCTAAGTAAGGAATCTGGTAGATCAAAGCCATGCAGTTATTATATGTATTAGAAATAGTGGGAACCTTCTTTTTTGCAATTTCGGGTACTTTGGCTGTAAATAAGAAGGACCAGGATTGGTTTGAAGCCATCTTTATTGGTTTTATTACCGCTATAGGAGGTGGCACAGTAAGGGATGTTTTACTTGGAAGTTACCCTTTGGTTTGGATTGGTGACATCAATTTTGTTTATGCTATACTTGTCGGGATACTTTTCAGCCATCTCTTTTTCAATTTTCTGATCCACTTAAAAAAGACCCTGCTTTTTTTTGACACGATGGGGATTGCGCTATTTACCATTTTAGGTACTGAAAAAGCACTAAGCCTGGGTGTAAAGCCTGAAATCGCAGCCATTATGGGGATGTTTACAGCCGTGATGGGAGGTGTAATAAGAGACACTATGACAAATGAAACGCCGGTTATTTTCAGAAGAGAAATATATGCTACAGCATGTCTTGCAGGAGCAACTTGTTATTTGCTGCTCGATTATTTTTTAATCTATAGAAATTTAAATTTTGTCATTTCTGCTACCTTGATTGCCGGAATAAGATTATTGGCAGTAAAATACAATCTGAGTATTCCCAGATTCAGAAAAGAAAAAAATGAGAAAGCGGAGAATAAAGAAAGAAATGGGAAATGAAAAGTGTATTGTTACGTTAAATATTGATAACTAAAAAAGGAAAACTATGAAATGCCCTTCTTGCAATGAAACATTATTAATAAGTGAAAAAAAAGGAATAGAGATTGACTATTGCCCTAATTGCCGGGGATTATGGTTGGATAGGGGAGAATTGGAAAAAATTATTGAAAGATCCGCTGACCACTACTCGAAACGTGAAAATTATGAGGATGATTACAAGCGGTATGGCTACAACGAGTATGGTGACGATTACAATAAAAGACACCCGCACAAGAAAAAGAAATCTTTCCTAGGTGACCTTTTTGACTTTGACTAAGAGCTTAAATTATTAAGACACTAAAAAAGAGGATGTCCAAAAAATATGTTTTTATGTCTTGCTGAATTTATTTCAGCAAGGCATAAATGACTTAAAATCTGAAATAAATTCAGGAAAACTTTTTGGAAACCCTCTTTGTTTTTTAAGTTCGGAGATTTTTATTTGAATAAAACAGATTTGTATTTTCGTGGATCATTCAAAATAATTGAAATCCCCTTACTTACTGATTGTAATGCATTTTCATCGTGATGCACTTCCAGCTTGGTTTTTTCTTCTAATCGCTTTTTAAAACCTCTTAAAAGAGAACCACCTCCTGTTAAGTGAATGCCATTTACATATATGTCACTTGCCAGTTCAGGAAGACATTCTTCAAGTGCCTGTAAAATAGCATGTTCTATTTTGCTAACTGATTTATCAAGAATATCTGCTAATTGCAGATGATCAACAACTACTTTTTTAGGAACACCTGTAAGAAGGTCCTTCCCTGCCACATAATAAGGCTCAGGAATATCAGAAATTGCTCCTAAAACTGCGCCTGCCTTATGCTTTGCTTCCTGGGCTTCTTTTAGTCCTATGGCCATGTTATAAGTTCTCCTGAAATAGTCCTGGATATCTTCATCAAAAGTTTCTCCGCCTATTTTTAAAGATTGATAAGAGACAATACCGGATAACGAAACCACCACTATTTCTGTAATGCCTCCACCAATATCTACTATGAATTTTCCATCTGGCTCCTGAATATCAAGTCCCATGCCTATAGCAGCAGCAACAGGTTCGAAAACCAAATAATTATTAGAGGCGCCAAACGGCTCCACTGCATCTCTTAACGCTCTGCGTTCCACCTCTGTCGAAGAGTATGGCACACCAGTTATAATGGTATCATATCCTTTTAAAAGCCCGTTTAACGGGTGGATCTTTTTTACCAATGAATGCAACATCGTTCTTGCCGATTCAAAATCTGCAATTACTCCACTCCTTAGTGGTTTTATTGTTTTCAGATTGTTATGTGTTTTTCCAATCATGCCAAACGCCTCATCGCCAACTGCCTTCACAGATTTATTTTCTTTATTGAATACAATTATTGACGGCTCGTCCAATAGAATGCTTTCTTTGTCCGCAATGATTGTATTATTATTCCCAAGATCAACTGCTAAATTGTTCCTTTTAAAACCCATCTTCAACATAAAATTTATTTGTCTTAAAGATAGACTAAAACATCTTTAAAATATAACCAGATGCTCATGTAGATAATTGAGATTGCCCTGTTAATGTGTCATAAATAAGTGATTCTTCGAAATTTACTCTGGAAAGTAGCCTATATTCAGACAGGTTTTATTTGGTTTTTGAGAGTGCTTCTAACTTTGCATTGAGCATATGACTTTTTGCAATTATTTTAAGAAAAGTACCAAAAATGCAAATATTGATTTTTTGATAGAGATGGCAGTTTATAATGTGCTAATTTATTAATGGGCAATGAACTGGTTATGCAAAAAATAACTATTTAAAGAAATTAAACGCCCGTAAACCATTTACAAATGAATTTATTTTAGTTAAAATACACCCTTTTTGCCCTTATATTTTTCCCGGACACCATTCAAAATAGAAATGTTGTTTTTTGAATTATTTCGACGTGTTAGTGGTTATTATTGTATTCATTTTAATTTTTTAACTCATAGCCTCGTTATAATATAAAAAGGTAACTTTATATATACCAATTGGGGGTTTTAATATCGTCTCTTTATTTTAATCCAATGAAACTAACTTATTTCATTCAGCAAAAAATAAAACTGGCCACATTGCTTACTTGCAGTATGGCAATTATCTTAGTAACCAATATTCTTTGGAAGAACAATTTAGAGGATATTGACAAAAGTTTCAGTTCTATATACAATGACCGTTTAATTCCTGTACGGGACCTGTTTTATGTCGCTAAAAACCTTCATACAAAGGAACTGCTTATGGAGCAGTTTTTTGCGGATGATGACGCTCAGGAGACAACAAAATTGAGAGCACAATTAAATCTCTCAAATGCTAAAGTGGATTCTCTTATCTCGAAATATGAGAAAACATATTTTGTAGAAGAAGAGCTTGTTTGTCTTAAAACTTTAAAATCTAAATTGGAGAATTACTTTGAAACAGAAGAATCCATACTTTTTGCTATTGACCACGGATCAAAAGAAGCAGGCAGGGCAATCTATCTGAAGGAAGGTAAGGGGCTGATCGAGGATACGGAATTTCAATTACGAGCCTTAATCAACGTGCAATCAGCAGTTGGACAGGATTTGATTAAAGATTCTAAAGTAGATATTTCATCGTCTGGCCTGCTGGCCACTATTCAAATTGTAATTGTTCTTTTAATAGGGATTTTTATTTATGCGCTCATTTATAGCTCTAAAGTTGTTAACCAAAGAAGTGAAAAATTTAACCTTAATTAGAACTATTAATAAACAGAACCTTAAAGTATAATGATATGGAAACAATGAGTACTGTTTCAGAAATTACAAATAAGTTAAAAAAGGAAGGCTATACAATCGATTTTAATCTTAAAGAAAATTGCCTTGAATGCCATGGGAATTATTTGCAAATTTTTCCTGATGAATTTATTGTTGATAAATTATACCGTTTTGAAGGGATTTCCGATCCGGCAGACGAGGCTATAGTATATGCTATTTCTTCTACCAAACATAATCTAAAGGGCGTATTGGTAAATGGCTATGGAATCTATAGCGACCGAGTAACAGATAAAATGGTCGAGGCGTTAAGAATGAAAGAAGTATAGCAGAAAAAATACAAAGGGAAATTCTTCCGCAAGAAAATCATTCTTGACCCGTTTCAGTCATTACCTTCACGATCAAGCCATTTATTCGTTCATCTACCATAATCTGGCAGGATAGCCGGCTGGCCTCATCCCGATGATAAAGGTTACTTAAAGTCTCCTTTTCCTGCTCATCAATATTGTCCAGCGGAGTGGGACTGTGCAAGACCTGAACATGACAGGTGCCACATAATGCAATTCCCTTACACTCCCCGATGTCTTCATAACATTGGTCATAAATAAGCATCATGAGGTTTCTATATTCGCCACGAAACGTTTTAAGAACATGCTTTCTGCCTGAAGATGATATTACGGTAATGGTGATATTCTTTTCATGAGCAAACATTTTCTGTGCGCTGGGTTAGATTAAAAAAGTATTGTATTCATTATTACCCGAAAGCCTGTCGGCTAGCCCCTTTATGGTAGTTTCGTTAAACAGCCTGGTCATGTCATTTCTGATTAATTTAAATTCATTGTGCATGGGGCATGGATGAGTTTCAGAGCATTGTTTAAGTCCTAGCCCACATTCGGAGAATATAGCCAAACCATCTATCGCATTTACTATATTCATCAAAGGAATTCCCAATTGATGCTCCTCAATATAAAAACCACCGTAAGGTCCTTTGAGTGAAGTAATTATCTTGTGTTTGTTTAGGATTTGCAAAATCTTTGCAGTGAATGCTTCGGGTGCATCTATTTCTCTTGCAATGTCTTTACAATTAAGCTTTATGTTATCGGGTGACCGGGAGGCAATATATAGTACAGCTCTAATTCCATATTTACACGTTTTTGAAATCATCATTTGTTGTTTGGCATAATGAGGGTTAAAAATAGAGGGTAGCTTATTAAAAGGAAAAACTAAAATAAAATACTTAATCATGTTCTAAATCGTCTTCTCTTATCATTTCTATTGACCCAAAGTTCTGAAAATAATTTGGTATATACGGCCAATCCAGTTTCTTTGGTTTTTCGTTGGGCAACGGTCTGTATAAAGTTTTTTAAAGTAATTACTATTCCAATGAGGGTTTACATGCTCTTTACTTGAAACTACCATCCCTCTTGAATCACGTGGGTAAAAGTTTTCTGATAATTCATTCGTTTTGGGTTTATATTCCTGATTTTCTTTACGCTTTTGAAGAAGCTCTAATTGAGCTTTATCATGACCACAACAAGTCGAATATGAATTGCTCGTTCTTGTGGATAAAATTGAGTATCTTTAAAACAATGCTTTTTATTAATTCATATATAGTAGCACTTTTTTTGCAATCAAAAGTCTTTCTCCTGAAAGCTTGAGTGGAATTATAATTCCTGCTCTTTACTATATCTCTTTTTCAAAAATTCAAAAATCTTAACTCGGCAAAATAAATCTTGCTGTTGCAAGCTTGGAAACAAGCGGGCAAATAATTTATATAGAAAATTAAAAAATAGTTAACAATAAATATCCAAATTATGAATACAACAGAAATAATTATCACAAAAGGTGATAAGAAAAAATTATTGAATGTTTTAAATAAAAAAGAAGTAGGAAGAGTAGATCCGTTCGAAAATATGATTTTGGTTCGGAATAAGATCAAGACAGCACAGCTTGTGGACCCGGAGAATGTTCCACCAAGTGTAGTAACAATGAATTCAAAGGTTAAAATTAAAAATCTATCTGTCGGAAAGACAATGTCTTTAACATTGGTATATCCTGAGAAGACGGATGTTGAAAATCAAAGAATTTCTATTTTCAGTCCGATTGGTGCTTCTATGCTTGGTTATTCGCAAGGCGATTCCTTTATTTGGTCCGGAAGACGTGGTTCTGCCAAATTTGTAATTGAAGAAGTAGAATACCAACCTGAATCTGCCGGAGATTTTCACTTATAGATTAAAGCTTTGATGAACAAAAAAAAAGGATTTGAGTCATCACTCAAATCCCTTTTTAATCTGTCTTTTCCAACTTAAGCTACCTGTGCTGTCCTTTCTAAAGTACCATTGTTACTAGTTTCGGTCAGATTAAAGCTTTGTTTAAGTTCTGCCATTCCTTTATATTCCACCGGGATTTTCTCGTATTTGTAAGTATCTGCCAAGGTCTTGGTAAAGTTATTGTCCCCCATACTAATGTCTACATCCATCATTTTCATTTGGCAAGGATGCTCGTAGCCGCAGGCATGGGTAATTTCAAGTATTTCTTTACGCAACGTTTTTATATAATTAAAGAACCTTTCCGATTTCAAGGTCGGATCAACGCCAGCTTGCAACCATTTTCTTGAAGTAGCAATTCCTGCCGGGCAATTATTGGTATGACAGATTTGTGCCTGGATACAGCCGATGGACAACATCGCTTCCCTTGCTACATTTATCAAGTCGGCTCCCATGGCCATCGCCATTAAAGCTTTTGCAGGAAGTCCAAGCTTTCCGCTTGCAATAAATACAATTCTGTTTGTAAGTCCCCGGTCCGCAAAAATCTTATAAACATTGGCAAAAGCGTAAACAAAAGGCAAGGAAACATGGTCTGCAAATGCAGGAGGCGCTGCGCCGGTTCCTCCTTCTCCACCGTCAATGGTAATAAAATCAGGGCCTTTACCTGTCTTCACCATTAAATCGGCAAGCTCCTCCCACATTTCCATTTTTCCAACCGCAGATTTAAATCCTACAGGAAGCCCTGTTACATCGGCAAGTTTCTCTATAAAGTCAAGCATTTCCGGAACATTTGAGAAGGCGCTGTGTGAAGCAGGAGAAAGCACATCCTTTCCCAAAGGAACATGCCTGATCTCTGAAATCTCAGGGGTAATTTTTGCTGCCGGCAGCACGCCTCCTTTTCCCGGCTTTGCCCCCTGTGACAACTTGATTTCAATCGCCCGGATAAAGGAATATTTGTCTACCATTGCTTTCATTTTCTCAAGCGAGAAATTTCCATTTTCATCTCTCACGCCGAAATAGCCAGTACCAAAATGAAATATAACATCAGCGCCATATTTATGATAAGGCGACAGTCCTCCTTCTCCTGTATTATGATAGCAACCGGCTTTCATTGCACCTTTATTTAAAGATTCAACAGCCTTTGCAGATAAAGAACCATAGGACATCGCGGAGATGTTGACAATAGAATAAGGTCTGTATGGTCGTCTTCTTTTGTTATAAGCACCCATTACTTTAGCGCATGGCACAAACGAAGGATCAATATAATTAGGATGATCCGGAGAAAGAGAGTAGGGGAACATGGCCGGATTGATAAACACAAATCCAGGAGCAAACTGGTCCTGGTCAGTACCAAATCCCTGGTAATTGTTTTCTCTTTTTGAAGAAGCATAGATCCACGACCGTTGACTCCTGTTAAAGGGAAGTTCTTCCCGATTATTGGATACAATGTACTGTCTCAGTTCGGGCCCTATTCTTTCAAGTAAATACCTCAAATGTCCGATAACCGGGAAGTTATGCTTAATGGTATGTTTCCTGTTGAAAAATATATCCTTGATTGCCAATAATGCTATAAATAGGAGGACATATCCCCACCATGATATGTAGTTCACACTCTCTGCTAATAATTCCATTTCTTTTATTTTTTTCTTTTATTTGTAATTATTGAAGGTTTTTCTAAACTCTATATTTAGATTTTTAATTTGTTAATCTCAAGTGAAAATTCTCCTTTTCCATATCTATGTTATAAACCATGGCGATGGTATAAGCAGCGATTTCTTTATCCTTTATCCTTACGCCTAAAGGCCCTGCTGCAGCCGCTTTAATTGAAATATCCCGTTCTCTGATCAACAGTATTTTTGCGAGGACTTTTCTCATTTCAGGAATAAAAGAAGCTATATCGGCAGATTGTAATAGCAAAATGACATCAATATTACCGATTTCAAACCCTTCCGATCTTACCAGGTCAATTGTACGACCTAAAAGCAAAATGCTGTCCATTGCTTTGTATTTATTCAATTTATCTGGAAAATATAATTCTACATCCTCCAGATTTGAAGCGCCAATCAAAGCATCACAAATCGAATGTATCATCACATCGGAATCTGAAAACCCAATGACTCCCCCCTCGCGGGGAATTTCAACTCCGCCCAAACGAAACCTTTGTTTCTCCTTCAGTTGATACACATTATATCCATGTCCTATTCTATATTTCATACGTAAATGTGTTTAATTTTCAATGGAACGTATGGAACCTCTGACATTTTCATTCCTTTTGTTCCATGAGGGTTTCATGTGTGTATAATTTGTTTTTTAATTGCCACATGGAATTCGCAAATAATCATCCACGTTTGTGTGAGTCTTTGTCTCATTTCATGTGTATATAATTTGTTTTTTTAAGCGTCTTTAAAAAATCACCAAAAAGGATCATCCCATTTGATATCTTCATCAGTCTTACCTTCGGGAGGCATCATAGAAAGCAAAATATGCTCTGGCAAGTTTTCTTCCAGCCTTTCAAAAAAAAACCTTTCTTCAATTAAAACATGACGTCTTAGTTCAGAAGCCAAAAGCCGTAACTGTCTTATGGTATCCGACACGGTTCCGATATTAATTATAATTCTTTCTATCATTACATGGTCCTTTTTGAGTTTAAGAATTTCAGGATCATAAGTTGGTAATTTTGAAAATATATATTTTTCTTCCCTTTCTATATGATGAAAAAGGAACTGCCTGTAAAAAGCCTGGGTGTATTTGACCATGAGATCTGGCTCTGTTCCCTGAAATAAACCCTGGCGGATTTTCCAACAAAAAAGGAGGATTGTGTTGTGTTCTTCTGTGTATTGCTGCAAGGCATTACGTCTCACCGTAAGCAGCGCTTCAAGCTTTGAGGTTTCAGTTAGCATGGCTATCAGTTAAATTTTAAAGAATATTAAGCCTCATGAAAGGGCTTGGGATTTAATGAAGGATTTCTTTTAAATGAAAATTAAAAGAGCTGCCTGCACAGTTGAGCAAAAAACGAAATGGGGTTTTCTGCTCAGGTTAAATGAGAAAGATCTTAGGAAGGAATAAAGAAGGTACTGTTTTTATGCTTCGATTCATGTTGACAAAGAGATATTATTAACACAATCAGATTCAGGTAAAGATACCCACGGAAGGGCCAAATTCCAAACTTTATAAGGGGAAAGACGAATTGAGTCCTGATTCATGT
>DASPJL010000012.1:0-43355 GCA_035628645.1 Cytophagales bacterium
CTATAAGGGGGAATTTTATTTTGAACCTTTTCCAGAAAGGGTTTGAAAAATCCCAAGTTAAGATTTTGTTACCTATGTAGAAAGACAATCTTGATAAAAATCTAAGGCACGATTCAGGGGCTACATATTGTAAACAGTAGATCTTATAAGCATTCCCTGGCAGCAGGCAAACCAATATATTGAATGAGGAAATGACGTGTAAAAAAAGAGACCATCCTTTTCGGATAGCCCCTTTTATATATTTTAGAAGAAATGCACTATTTAATTATCAGCTTTTCCTGAAACAGTTGTTCCTGCGTTTTTACAAGAACGAGATATACTCCCGGCTTGAGTTTCGGTAGATCAAAAGTTGAATTTTCCCCGTAACCCGTCAGCAAATGTCCGGTAATTATAGCATTGCCAAATTGATTGTATATGGATATTTCGGCATTGGTATTATCGTCCATAATCAGGCTTATAGGACTATTGCTTGAAGATGGGTTGGGATACAACGAAAATCCATTAGTTTGTGTGGTTTTGTTAACGGTGATTGTTACGATCTCCGAGTAATCAGATGCACCATTGTCGTCCAATTGTTTTAAGCGATAATAATTAATTCCAGCAATAGGATTGTTATCTAAAACAGAATACTCGATATAAATGCTTGAGCTTCCGGCCGCGTTAACTCTAGCTATTTCAACAAAATTAATAGCGTCATTACTTCTTTCTACAATAAAATATTGACTATTGATCTCTCTTTCAGTTGACCAATCTAATTTAACATTGTTTTGCTCGGTTAATGAGGCGCTGAAAGAAGTCAGGTCAACCGGAAGCTTTACCATTCCTGCGCCCACAAGTGTATATTCTGAAAAAGTGCTAAAACCTGTTCTTTTGAATGAACTTCTTGGAGAATAATCTCCTACTGCTGCACTATTTTCCAAAACCCAGTCTGAACTTGAATCGTGTCTTTTTGCTAAAGTAACCGCATCATTTGCGTCAGGTATAGTTGGCAAAAATACTTCCACATCATAAAGACCTGAACTCAGTGGTTCTATATCGGGCGTTAGGTGCCAATATCCTCCTTCTGCCAATTCATCAAAAGTGTATCCAGCTTCTTCTAAAGGTAAACCTGCAGTGCCCGTTGCATTTTCAGAATTAAATCCTCCAAGTATTGAACTTACTGCAAGGTTGGAAGTCATGGTCATACTGATTCGTTGGTACCTTGATGCATCTCCTACAGGAAAGTCATAAGTTACCTGATCTTCTTTGTAGAATTCTACCTGATCTGCATTTAACCATTGATTGGTTCCCGCCTTTGAATAAAAACCTATCGTGCAGCTATTGTTTGTAACCTGTATATTAGAAATAGTTACTTGTACCCAATTATTATTTGTGTTTCCAATATTTGGAGTTTTGATTATTGAGTTAATTGAATGGGTAGGACTGGCAAGCATGTATGCCGAAGTTTGGCCTCCACTACTTTTTACCCATGCTTTGAGTGTGTAAAATCCATTGGTTAAATTGGTAATAGTCTGATAAGTGGCAACTTCATAGGGATTATTTCTCCAGTGCGTTAAATGATAAGATTTTTCATAGGACCCGCCATAAGTTTCTGAATAATCCTCATTGCCTGTTCCGCTGGATGATAATGTTGTGTTCCAATTTGTCATGCCTGATTCAAATCCTGAATTACTTACTACTTCCTGACGGAATTCAACATCATCCATGTAGAAACGATGACTTACGCTGTTGCCGGCAGAGTGGAATCCTATTATGCATTGCCCATTAATCACATTTATACCTGAAATACTAATTTGTTTCCATGATCCAACCGAACCAGGACTGTTTTGAAGTACAGTTGTGCCATTAAATCCCCTGGCAAACATATAAGCAGCTTGTCCGGGATCACACCTCACCCAAGCTTTTAATGTATAATTCCCATTTGGTAAGCCTGTAATTGTTTGGAAGGTTTCGATTTCATAGGTTGTATTATTTGTCCAATGGGTTAAATGATAAGAACCTCCTTTAGCGCCTTCGTAGGTTTCTGTGAAATCTGCGGATCCACTTCCCGAAATAACATTGGTAGTCCAGCCGTATGGATTTTCTTCTCTGTTATTGCCGTGTTCAAAGCTAGGATTTACTACAAGTCCCGTATTTTTTATACTTCTCCTAAGGTTTCCCACCACATAAGAACTACTTGAATGAGAAACAATAGCACTAGTAGAAGAACTGGATAAGCTTAATTCATAAGGACCGGTTTTTATAAGTCCTTTTGTTAAAGTGAGTGTTCCTGAAACTGTGACATTACCATCAAGACTAGTAAAGCCACTGCTTTTGTTAATCTTTAAATTGATATAATTTCCTGCGATTACCTGATCGGATGAACCTGATAAAGTGATTTGTGACTGATTGTTACCGTTAATGGTACCATAATTATTGAGATCGCCACAAACGAATAGTTCGGAATAAGCGCCCATAGTTAGAGAAGCCCCTGGTTCAATAGTTATTGAGCCTGCATTTGCGATTTTGTAGGCAGTGCTGGTTCCGGCAGAAATAATAGGATAATTAGCAACACCGGAAGGGATAGTAATATTGTCGCCACAAGTTGGAAGGGTGCAAGATCCCCAATTGTCCGCATTGAACCACTCGTTCGAATACCCCATCCAAACCCTTTCTGCTAAAGCAGGAAATGGGGTCGAACTTACAGTTTCAACAAAAGATATATCATCAATAGCGATGTCGTTCCCTGATGCCTCTACGCTCAGGTTTCTGATGGCCAGTTCTACCTGAGATAAATTTCCTGTGTTTATTTCTATCGTATATTTTATCCAATCACAAAGGGAAGCATTAGAAATATTGCTGCCCATTCTTTTACAATCTGCATAAAGACCAAAAAGAAGATTGGATGCTCCGCCACTGTTTGGTGCCAAGCTTGCCGCCCAGAATGAAAAAGTATAGTTGGTATTGGGTTTTACAGAAATTGTTTGAGCCCAAAGTTTTTTAGATGAATATTTATCGGCATTTCCTATAAGCATGTTTCCTTTTGAAATAGGTGACCTTTTTTCTTCTGAGTTCATATTGCAAAAATTGTTATGAACACCTTTAGGATTGTCCTTAATGGTGAAATATCCCTCGTCATAAAGATTATCAAGTGAATAGTTGTATTCAGTGTCAAAGAAAGGACTTTGAGGATCATTGGGATCTATCATAGAAAAATCTCCATTGACAACAAGATTTGCCTGCGCGTTACTATAGGAGTAGGGCAGAGTCAATAAAATGATGACAAGTAAAAAATAATAAACAATAGAAGATTTAGATGTAAAATCCAAAGTGCTTTTTTTCAATTGTTTTTTAAAAAGAAATTTCATACATAAACATGTTTCTCGGGAGTCTATAAAGAAAAAAGGGAAATTGTAACCGAAATGTTTATTTATTACATGGAAATTTAAAATTCCTTATTTGATATAAAATATTTGAAATGTTATATTAAATAATTCATCAATCTTTTATATTTCAGGCAGTTAACTTAAATAGAGTTAAATTTTAAATCGGTTAAAGTCCTAAATAGTTTTGGATTGGTGGTTTTAACCTATTTATCGACAAAATAAGTAGTTTAGGTAGAAAAAATAGAACTTAATCGAGGAAACGATTGAATTGGTCGAAAGAATGGTAAGTATTGATAGAAAGTATAAGTTTTCTTTAAAATATTTATTTTTAGCACGCCAATAATAAAGCTCAAGGAAAATTAATTCCTGAGCTTTTTATTACTTTTTCCCTAACTGATTAATCAAAGGAAAGATGTGCCTAACTGAGTGAGTTTTTTGCTAATTACAGAGAAAGCACCCTTCTGGGCTAAGGTGGTTTTTTGTCTTCTGGGGAGGAAATAAATATTATTTAAAAGGTCTGCAAATTTTTGTCCTTCAAAGATATTCTTATACCTTTGCACCCGGCGAGTCTATACGACCAGCTCCTGTGAATCCTCCAGGTGCGGAAGCAAGCAAAGGTAAACGGTCGAGCGGTGCGATATATGGCTTGCCATTTTTTATTCCTCGTCTTCTATTATAATTTCCCTGATTTCTTTTTTATTCAGATACTCTTTGATCTTTGGAGCATAACATTCGATTTCCTCGTACATTATTGTTGCATTTTTTCCTACATATTTTTCATGGTTATTTTGGAAGTCGTCCGAACCTTCGAAATACCTCAGCCAAATAAATTCGTGGCTCCTTCCTTCTTCTTCTTGTAAAATGATATATGCAAATTCATTAAATTTTATGTCCTTTATTTTTCCGCTAAGTTCTTTAAATTGATCCTCTTGAGGGTTTTGAAGTTCAGAAACTTTTGTAAAAACAAGAGGACATTTAAAAGCCATTTTCACACCTACCATTTCTCCAATTTTTTCAGCATCATTTTCATTATTTATATCAAGCTTCAATTCCTTTTTGGCTTGCTTTTCATGATTGCTAAAACTTTGAATCAAACAAATACCAAGTGCCATCTCCAATTGTTTATAGCTTGTATATTTATTCAAATCCTGTTTGCTAATACAGTCGCATGATTCTTCTGCCATAATATCGGTAATGTCTTGCGAATTAGAGGGGAGACTTGACACGAAAATGGCAAAAATCAGAATTGTCTTGTTTAAACCTTTCTTCATATATAAGTTTTGTTAATTGAAAATTAAAAGTATAAAAGTTTAGACAGGAAAACCACTTCCTGTAAAATAAAAGGGGGTTAAACTTTTTAATTGGAAATAAAAAAGGTCCTCAATAATCTTGTTATTGAAGACCCTATGTATTTATGAAAAACTATAAACTACTTCAGAATTTGCGAAGTATGCTCCTTTGTGTCTACTTTACTGATAATATCTGTAATCACCCCATTTTCATCAATAATAAAAGTGGTGCGGGCGGTTCCCATATATTTTCTGCCGTACATCGATTTTTCTACCCAAACGCCATAAGCTTCATTAATGGATTTATCTGTGTCTGCGACCAATGGAAAAGGAAGACCATATTTTTCTATAAATTTCTTGTGGGCTTTTTCAGGATCAGAACTGACGCCTATTACCTGATATCCTGCTTTTTTTAAAGCTGCGTCATTATCTCTTAAATTACATGCCTGAGCGGTACATCCGGGAGTGTCATCCTTTGGATAAAAATAAAGTACTACCTTCCTTCCTTTGAAATCCGATAACTTTATTGAGTTGCCATCCTGGTCTTTTCCCTGAAAATCAGGAGCTTTATCGCCGATATTTAATGCCATAGTATGTGTATAGGTTGAGTGATATTTTTTAAAAGGGTAAAATAAGAGATTAAATCCTTAAGAATTAACTTTTCTGAGATCAAAATTTAGAAATTAACAGGGACAGGCAACGAGTCCGAGGGAATTAATTTTACCAATATTGTTTACAGATTTATACAAGCATTCTGATGCAAAATCGTAATTTCGCAAACCAACCATTTTTAAATTATTTTTACATAATTCAATTAGATGCAATTTCTTGATAGTCTTAATGAACCCCAGAAGCAAGCAGTAGTCAACACAGAGGGCCCATCAATGATTATTGCCGGAGCAGGTTCCGGAAAAACCCGTGTACTTACTTTCAGAATCGCTTATTTAATAAAATATAAACAAATAGATCCTTTCAATATTCTTTCGCTTACCTTCACCAATAAGGCAGCTATGGAGATGAGGAAGCGGATAGAAGGAGAAGTCGGGACAGACGCAAGAAACATCTGGATGGGGACTTTTCACTCTGTTTTTGCCCGGATATTAAGGACAGAAGCAGAACGAATTGGTTATCCCAGGAACTTTGCTATTTATGATACGGAAGACTCCAAGTCTTTATTAAAAAACATTATAAAGGAGCTTCACCTTGATGATAAGGTTTATAAACCGTCGTCCATCCTTGGAAGGATTTCTGCGGCAAAAAACAGACTTGTTTCCTGGAGGGAATACAACAGGAATCCTGTTTACATGGAAGATGACGAAGCTTCCATGCGACCGCAAACAGGTAAGATCTACAAAATTTACCAGGAGAGGTTATTCAAATCAGGCGCTATGGATTTTGATGATCTTTTGTTTAATACGAATGTACTTTTCAAAGAGCATGCAGATGTGCTTAACAAATACCAGGACAGGTTTCACTATGTGATGGTGGATGAGTTTCAGGACACGAATATCTCACAATACCTGATTACCAGAAGATTGGCGGCAAGAAGAGAAAATATCTGTGTAGTGGGGGACGATGCTCAGAGTATTTATGCATTTCGAGGCGCTGATATACAGAATATCCTGAATTTCGAAAAGGACTATCCTGATCTGAAGATTTTTAAGTTAGAACAAAACTATCGATCTACACAGAATATTGTCAATGCTGCCAATTCGGTAATAGGAAGGAATAAAGCGCAGTTAAAGAAAAACGTCTGGACATCGAACAGTGAAGGAGATCTCATCGAAGTGATCAAAGCATCGTCCGACAACGACGAAGGACGACTGGTTGCCAGTTCGATTTTTGAGGAGAAAATGCAAAATCATTTAAAAAACCAAGATTTTGCGATACTTTACAGAACCAACTCACAATCCAGGTCAATGGAGGAAGCGCTCCGGAGATTGGGAATTAAATACAAAATAATAGGCGGACTGTCTTTTTATCAAAGAAAAGAAATTAAGGATCTTATTGCTTATTTAAGGTTTACCCTTAACCAGAATGATGAGCAGGCATTCAGGCGGATCATCAATCTTCCTAAAAGAGGAATCGGAGATTCCACCGTTGACAAGCTTTTTGTTTTGGCAGAAGAAAATACGGTTAACATCTGGGATGTAATTACTAACATAAACAGATTTCAACCAGGCAGAGCAGCAACACCGATCGATGATTTTGCCACTATGATTAAAAGCTTCCGGATGGTGGCTGAAAAGAAAGACGCATTTGAAGCTGCTTCACATATTGCCAAAGGATCCGGGCTTTTAAAAGAACTTCATGAAGACAAAACAATAGAGGGACTTTCCAGGTACGAGAACGTGCAGGAACTTTTAAATGCCATTAAGGAATTTGTGGATGATCCTGAAAAAGAAGATAAAAGCCTGGGAGCCTTTTTACAGGAAGTTTCATTACTTACAGATGCGGATACAAAGAAAGAGGATGGCGATTCTGTTACTTTGATGACCATCCATTCAGCCAAAGGTCTGGAATTTAAACATGTATTTATTGTGGGGTTAGAGGAAGATCTATTTCCCTCTCAGATGATGTTGAGTAGCAGAGCAGATCTGGAAGAAGAAAGACGCCTTTTTTATGTGGCAATCACAAGGGCAGAGCAAAAATTGACTTTGTCTTTTGCGATCACGCGGTATAAGTTTGGAAGATTGAAGAACTGTGAACCAAGCCGTTTTCTTGAAGAAGTGGATGGGAAGTTTTTAAAAATCAACAGGAATATTATTTCTAAAGAACCTGTGGTTACGCCTAATCTGGGGAAAAACCTGATGAAGAACAATCATTTTGTAAAACCCAAAGCCCCGGCCAGAACGCTTACGCCTGCTGCAGATTTTGTAGCCAGTGATACCTCAAAACTTAATCAGGGAATGAAAGTAGAGCATCCTAAGTTTGGATTTGGAGTAGTTAAAGAAATGGACAACTCAGGAAATGAAAGAAAGGCAAAGGTGGAATTTGATAATTTTGGTGAAAAAACATTATTACTTAGCTTTGCTAAGCTCAAAATCCATGAATAGATTTCCATTCTGAATTTTTTTGCATAATGGACGTCAGAGAATTATTGAAATTCGTAGTTCTACATACTTTCATTTAATTAAGTTGCCATGAATGAGTATAATACAAATAAACAAGATGTAATTTTGAAAGAATACGGAAGAAATGTTCAGAAACTGGTTGACTTTGTTGTGACCGTTGAAGATAGAGAAAAAAGATCAAATTATGCTCGCACCCTTGTAGAGCTAATGCGCCAGATTAACCCGGCGATGAGAGATGCACAAGATTATTCTCAAAAACTTTGGGATGATCTTTATATAATGTCAGGTTTCAAATTGGATGTGGATGCTCCTTATCCGATGCCACCAAAGGATGCTATCGGAAAGAAGCCTCAAAGACTGATTTACAACTCGAATACTATAAGATATAAGCATTATGGCAGAAACATTGAAATGCTTATTGAAAAAGCGGGGAAAATGGAAAATCCCGAGGAAAAGGATGCCTTTATTACTTACATCGCCAGGTTAATGAGAAGCTTTTATACTACCTGGAATAAAGATAATATTGAAGATTCTGTTATTGTTCAGCATATCAAGGAAATTTCTAAGGGCAATTTAAATGTAGATCCGGAGAAAATACGTGGGGATGGTTTATTTGAAGCTTCTTCAAGGGAAAAAGAAAGAGAAAGAGGGGAGAGGGCTTCAGGCGGCGATAAAAATAAAAACTTTAAGAATAAGAATAAGCGTCCAAACGATCATAAAAGAAGAAAAACGAATTAATGGCTTCATTTGAAATAAAGGGTGGTTTACGTCTCAAGGGTGAGATTACCCCACAGGGAGCGAAAAATGAGGCATTGCAGATACTTTGTGCTGTGCTTCTTACGTCGCAGCCGGTTACTATAAACAATATTCCTGACATAAGGGATGTAAATAAACTTATAGAACTGCTGGGAAGCCTGGGGGTAAAGGTGGAGAAGCTCAAAGAAGGTACTTATCGATTTACGGCTGACGAAGTAAATATTGACTATTTGGAAACCGACGATTATGCTAAAAAGGCATCAGCGCTTCGTGGTTCCATTATGACTTTAGGGCCGTTACTGGCTAGGTTTGGAAAAGGGAAAATTCCAAAGCCAGGAGGAGATAAGATCGGAAGGCGGCGTTTAGATACACACTTTATAGGATTTGAAAAACTAGGTGCTAAATTTAATTACGATTCAAAAGACGGCTATTTTACTATAGATGCATCTGACCTTCAGGGTTGTTATATGCTTCTTGATGAAGCATCTGTAACCGGTACCGCCAACATAATAATGGCTGCTGTCCTTTCTAAGGGAACAACTACCATTTATAATGCAGCTTGTGAGCCCTACATTCAACAACTTTGCAGGATGTTGAATAATATGGGAGCATATATCAAAGGAATTGGTTCTAATCTTCTTATTATTCAAGGAGTAAAACTTTTACATGGCACAGAGCACACTATGCTTCCAGACATGATAGAAATCGGAAGTTTTATTGGTCTTGCTGCCATGACCTGTTCAGATCTGAGGATAAAAAATTGCAGGGTTGATCAGTTGGGGATTATTCCTTCGGTTTTTGAAAGGCTGGGAATAAAAATGAATATTGAAGGTGATGACATCCATATTCCCGAGCAAGAACGATATGAAATTGATACCTATATTGATGGCTCTATTCTGACCATTGCTGACGCAATATGGCCAGGTTTTACTCCTGATTTGTTGAGTATAGTATTGGTAGTGGCTACCCAGGCAAAAGGTACCGTCCTTATTCATCAGAAGATGTTTGAAAGCAGGTTGTTTTTTGTGGATAAACTTATTGATATGGGTGCTCAGATTATTTTAAACGATCCGCATAGAGCCACCGTTATTGGACTTGACAGGAGGAACCCGTTAAGAGGTATCAATATGACCTCTCCTGACATCAGGGCGGGTGTAGCTTTACTTATTGCTGCCATGTCAGCACAAGGCACCAGTGTTATTGAGAATGTAGAGCAAATTGACAGAGGATATCAATTTATCGATACAAGGTTAAATGCTTTGGGTGCTGAAATCAAAAGAATAAACTAGCGTATTGAATAATAATAATAATATAACAAAAAAGAGAGGTTTTATGCCTCTCTTTTTCGTTATACTCGTATTTTCTAGCCAAAGCTCAAAATTGTTTTTAAATCATCTTCTTCCAGGTCATCTTTACCAGTATCTTCATTTACTGTAACCAAAGCTTTGATCAAGTCACCTACTATGTGAGGTCCAAACCCTAAATTTTTAGCTACTTTTACACAAAGCTGCACTTTTCTTTCATCTATTAAATCGTCCATCAAAACCATCCTTACAAGGTCATACATTTGTTCAAGGCGTTCAAGAGGAGTTTCCGGAGATACAAATTCTATTGAATAGGCATCATTCATGATTTCATCAAATTCTGCTCTGCTGATACCATATTGGGTACACAATCCTTCCAGGTATTCGGCTTCTTGTTTGTTAATAATTGCATCCGCCAGCGCTAATTGACATAAATTGGAGAAATGACTTCTTAGCTGGTCTAAATTGTTAGGGTTTGATTTTAGAAACATAATAATAGATTTGTGCTTGGACAATAAATTATTCAAACTAAAGTAAGGATAATATTTTTTATAAACTACAGATTTCTTTAAAAATAGAATTTTTCATACATGCTAAAAATCAATCCCTGGTAACCAGCAGTTTTTAAAAAATCGTTAAAATAGCCTATAAGTCAATAATATAATTTAATAATGGAAGAAATCCGAGTTGATATTCTAAAATAACCCGGTTATTTCTTGCATCATAAGTTTGGGTTAAAATGTTTCTAGTGTTAAACGAATTTATCAAATCGAGGGAGAGCTCGTGGGAGAACTTTTTATGGCTTTTTCTTATGCTTACTCTTATGTCTGTCCTCCAATAAGGCTTATATTGTTTGGAATACGATAAAGAATCGATATATACAGCCTCGCCTTCTGCTTTGCTCTCTTCCGGATCAATTGGGGTAAACCTTCTTCCGCCTGCAATGGTAAACTTCCCTCCAATAGCCAAAACAGTATTTTGGGATTTCCCCATTTTAAGTTCGTATCCTCCCAGAGCATTGGCCGCATAATTTCCGTTAAACTCGGATCTTCTTCTGATGCCATCACTGCCTTTATAAAAACTTTCATATAGTGATCCTGTCAGTAAAAAGTAATAACCTTGGTTGAAAAATTTCTCTAACGTCAATTCCAAACCATAATTTGTTCCTGTGCCTTTATTGGTCAATTTCCCAGGCCTGATAAAAGTAAATCCTCCTCCCTGGTTAACTGTTGAAAAGGCAGAAGGTGCTTCTTCCACAGGAATGTTGTATAGATGCTGGTAATAAACCTCTGTTTTTAATCTGAAGTTTTCGGCAATTGTTTGATCGTAACCTGCTACCACATGAAGGCTTTTTGTAAATCCTACGTCTTTATTATGATTTTGCAGGGAGTTTGAAGATGTATCTGTTTGAAAATAAATATAGGATGGCTGAAGCTGACTATGCAGGCCGGTACCAAAGCTTATAGATTTTGTAGGAGAAAGAGCCCATTTCAAGCCTATTCTGGGTTCTAAAGAAGTACTGTTTTCGTTTAGGAAAAAATGCTGGTAATGCAGGCCCGTATTTAATATTAACGAGGAAGATAAATTGACTTTAAACTGTATATAGGGCTGAACGAGAAAAGCGCTCCCTTGATAAATTGTTTCCACCTGAAAATCCCTGAGCCTTTTGCTGTATGTGCTGTCAATAAAATCAAAATATAATTGTTCTGCAATTATTCCAACTTTCGAGTATATAGAAGAAGTTATTTTTTTATTAATGACGCCTACCAGTGAAACTTTACCTTGTTTAAAATCATTTCGGTATTGCGCTCCTTTCTTTTGGGTGTTTTCATCCAAGGTATCATACCTGCTGTACATGGTATTTCCTGAAGCCGCGAATGATAGTTTTGCAAAGGTGGTAGCGTTCAAGCTTTTTTGATAG
The DNA here is from genome assembly GCA_035628645.1 of Cytophagales bacterium. GTDB lineage: Bacteria > Bacteroidota > Bacteroidia > Cytophagales > Cyclobacteriaceae > DASPJL01. The sequence continues at coordinate 11,710 of DASPJL010000012.1, forward strand.
TTTACTCCGATAGCGCCCATTTTAGAACCAAAATGGATGTCCCTGCCTGATCTTCCAAAAGTCCATTCTGATGAATCTCTTTCACTGTCTAATAATGCTATGTCACTTTTCCCGCCTACTGAAAACACTGAAAGGTTGGCTTCATTCTTTAAAGGAAAATTTAGTTTGAAAGAATAGTCCTGGTATTGAGGAATTCCTGAAGCGCCGAAGCTTAGGCCTATTTTTTTCATTAACCCCAACGTAGAATACCTGTAACTGACCAGATAAGAGGATCGTGACTTTTTTGAAATCGGCCCCTCGGTGACAGCTTCTACACCTAAGAAACCTAATTGAATAGTATGTTCCCTGTTTTCATTATTGCCGTTTCTCATCCTCACATCAAATACACCTGCAGTGGCATTGCCATATTCTGCGGGAAAGGCGCCGGTGAAAAAGTCAGAGTTTCCTAAAGTTTTGTTGTTTAACACTGAAACAGGGCCGCCTGTAGTGCCAAAAACTGCAAAATGATTAGGATTTGGAATATTAATACCTTCGAGTCTCCATAAAACACCTGAAGGAGAGTTGCCTCTTATTACAATATCATTCCTCGAATCATCGGCACCTCTGACTCCGGCAAAATTAGAAACCATCCGACCGATATCATCCCGGCTGGCAGGGTATCTTTTGGTCTCGCTAATATCAAATGAACGGGCGCTTACTGCTGCCATTTCATTATTTACTCTTCCTTTTTCTCGGCTTGTGATTACCACTTCTCCCAATTGCTCCGGCGCTTCCTGCATTTCAATGTTTAATACTACTTCCTTACCGGTGTGAATACTTATGTCCGGAATCGTAATTTCTTTATAGCCCAGCATTGAAAAGCGAACAGTAATCCGCCCTACCTGGATATTTTCAATCTTATAAAATCCTTCGATATCTGTAACCTGGCCTTTATGAATTGATCCATCTTCATTAATTATCGCTACAGTTGCTCCGATTAAGGCGTGCTTCAATTCTTTGTCAACGACTCTTCCTTTTATGGTTTGAGAATAATTTTGAGCAAATAAAGTATTGCTTAGCAGAAGGAGTAAAAATGAGAAATTCTTAAGCATAACAGGTCTAAAGCCTTTTCAAAAGTAAGTAAGCGGCCCTGGTTTTGTTGAATTATGTAAACAGAAGTATTGCTTTTTAAACAGTATAAAAGAAAGATATTCCTTCCCGTTTATAATATTATTGCTCACGCAAACCCGAAGGTGTTCTGGGCGTAGAAATTAAATCTTCGAATAGCTCCCATCTTTTTTCAGGGTTTTCATCCGCTCCGCCATTTCTTTCGATATAAGATTTTACCAGATCTTTCCCTAAATTATAATTGATTACGTAGCTTCTGTATTTTTCAATAAAACTTATTCTTTGTTTAGCTCTTTCCACAGACATTAAAGCGTACTTATTTAACCATGCTACGGCTTCTTCTTTTGTCATTTTTCCGTCAAGATAGCCTCTTGCGGCTTCATTGCCAGCGTAACTTAATTTTTTGGTAAAGCCTTCAATATTATAATATTGCTCCGCTTTCTTAGCATCTAATCCGGCAAGTGGAAACAACACAGTTTTTTCAAATTCTATTCTTTCATTTCCTGGAAAAGCCACTTCAATCCCATAATTGGCAGAACCTTCAGAGATCATGGCTTGCGGGCTAAACAGCGGATAAACAGAATATTCCATCCATCCTTTCTTCTCCACCAGTTCTTTCTCAAGCATTAAATGATAAACATGGTGTCCGGGATACCCTTCATGGCAGGCAAGGTCAATGGCGCGATCGATATATATCGGAAGGTCGGTATTAATCTGAATCAAGCTATAAGCATTGCCCTTGAACCAGTTGTATCCTGACCATGGCTTATCTGTTACATATTCAATCTCGAAATTTTCTTCCTCAGGAAGCAGCATTTGATTCATCGTACGTTTTCTGGCTTCTGCAACAGCAGCTTTAAACACCGTATCAAGTTTTTCTTTTGGAATGATAAATTGTTTTTTAAATTCTTCGAGTCTTGCGCTTACATCTCCTTTTCCAGGTAAAATTTTATCTAATTCAGTAAGCAGACTATCAAAATGGGCAGCCGAAAAATGGGGAGGTCTAGCTTCATAAAGCGCCAGCGCTTCCTGGTCAAAAGTATAATTTTGACCATCCTTAATTCTGATATACGTTTTTACTGAAGATATCTGAGATCTTAAGTATTCGTGTCTCAGCTTTTCGAGTTTATCACGCCCGGCCGTATCTATCGCTTCTATCTGGTTGATTAAGATGTTAACTTCATTAAGAAGATTTGCTGCAGGAAAAGTTTTAACTGAGCCGCTATCCAAGGGTTTAAGTTTTAATGCTTCGGGGCCGTAATAAGCATCTATATAATCTGGCGAATACTGGCCTATTTTTAACGCCAGTTTAATATAAGAAATGGATATGTCGTCTAAGGTTACTGACTCTTTGTTTTCTTTTTGACTTGTACAGGAAAGAATCAGGATAGAAATTATAAAATAGAGTTTTCTCATATACCGTATAATGCTAGATAAAGGCTAAAAATAAGAAATAAAAGAAAACAATTAAGTGCTTGTTTCTCTTAAAAAGTTAAAATTGGATCTTATACCCTGCATAGGGAAATATTCCCAACTGATAATATGGCTTGACTTTTCCTTCAAATCTATCCCAGTCATAGCTGCTTTCATTTTTGGTATTGAATACATTATCAAGTGCAATAAAAAAGTTATGTGTGGCTTTCGGCTGATTGATATTGTAGGTTATTTTTAAATCTGTTCTGAAATAATCCCTTACCTTATCCTGGAAAGCATTATTCAAATCGTAATAGATGTTCCCATCCTCATCATTATTCGTCCTTTCTTTGTCTACTTCTATGTATCTTCTTCCGCCGGAAAAGTTGATTTTAGCATCCACATGCAATTGCTTCCTTTTTTGCGCATCCAGGTCAAAAACCCTTCCTCCAAGAATGTTAAAAATATGTCCGATGTTAAATGTGGTATTTCTTTCAATGCCATCTGCCCCTGTATATTTAGAATCAAGAAAAGTGATGGTAGAGAGCAGGTAGTATTTTTTTGAGAAGAACTTTTCTATGGTTAGTTCTATCCCGTAATTTTTCCCTGTTCCTTTATTTACAGTACTGTCAAATACTGAAAAACTATATTCTGATCCCTCGTTAATAGCAGAATAGCTGCCATAATTTTTTGAAAGGGTTACAGGTACATCATAAAGGTATTGGTAATACGCTTCGGCTTTTAACCTCCAATCGGAATTTATCGCATAATTATAACCAGCAACCAGATGTAAACTTTTTGTGAAACCCAGTTTCCTGTTGAAATCAGAAAATTTATAATAGGAATCCGGAGTTTTATATTGATAGTAAGGCAAAGGCTGGGTTTGGCTGTGTAATCCGGAAGCGAGCGTTATGTTGTGCTTTTCATTTATTTTATATCTTACTGCAAGTCTTGGTTCCAATGCCCACTTTTTATTAAACGCGAAATATTGAAAGAATGCCCCCGTATTTAATTCTACCTTTGGACTTATTTTATATTGCCAATGAAGAAAAGATTGATAAAAATAGGAGAAACCTTTATGGTCTAATCCGCTTATGTAAAGCGTGTCTTCGGGAATCAGCGCCAAGTCAAAATTATTGAAGAAAAGGTGTTTAAAAGTGACACCTGCTTTAAAGTGATGACTTGTATTTTTGTTAAAAAATAAAGAGTAATTTATTACATTTTGTCCTTCTTTACTTTTTAAGGTAAAAGTAGAATTATGGATATTGTTTCTGTAAAATTCCTTGTTCGAATATCTTATATCGCTGCCTGAACTGGATATGTTTAGTCTTCCTTTAAATCGACGGCCAAAGGAGTGAGTATACGATCCTCCAACCGCATACATGGCTGAGTACAGAGAATTATTGTTTATGTATTTGGCTTTCCCCCACTTTAAAGTATCCTGTTTATCAGCTTCTTCTAAGCTTATTCCACTTTGACCGCCAATACCCCAAAGGCTTACCGAACCGTTCTTCTTTGTGGGAATATTGATTTTGAAGGTAGCATCGGTGAATTGAGGAATTCCAGATGGAACTACATTCATGCCGAGTTCATCCAATATTTTAAAATTAAAGAAACGGACACTGGCTAAATAAGAAGCGCCTTTTTTGGCGATAGGGCCTTCCGTCATTAATTCTAATCCATTTAGTCCTACCTGGAAAGTGTTTTCTCTTTTTTCATTGTTCCCATTTCTTAATTTGAGGTCAAAAACGGCAGAGGTTTTATTTCCATACTCTGCAGGAAATGCTCCGGATATAAAATCAGAACTGGCAAGAAGGTTATTATTAAGTATACTAAATGCTCCTCCTGAGTTAGCAATAAAGGTATAATGGTTTGGATTTGGAATATCCACTCCCTCCATTCTCCATAATAAACCGTAAGCGGAATTTCCTCTTACAATTATATCATTGCGGGGATCTCTGCCATTGATCACACCCGCATAGTTTGCAACTACTCTGCTCGGGTCCATTCTAGCTCCTGCAAACCTTGTTAAAGACTCCGGCCTTATGTTCGTTATACTGGATATAATCAGGTCGTTATTGGGCAAGGCCCTGTCCTTTTGGCCATAAACTGTTATTTCTTCTCCTTCCACGATATTTTCTTCCATGAAAACAGAAAGAACAATTTCTTTTCCAGAGTTTACTATTACGTCAGATACAATATTTTCCTTATATCCGATGTAGGTCACCTTTAGGTCATATCTTCCAACCGGAACCTTTTCCATTCTGAACTTGCCGTAATTATCGGTAGTGGTGGCTTTGTATTCTTTTTCCCCCAACAAAAATATTGTTGCACCCGGTAAAAGCTCTTGTGAGTGTTTATCTATAACCGAACCTCTGATGGTTTGAAACAATGTCGGTTTTATGCTTTTGATCTGATGATGGATTTTTTTCAAAACAATCTGATTACCCACCTGCTGGTAATCCAGATTGGCTTTAAGCAATATCTCTTTTAATACACTTGATAGTTCCTGGTTCCTGCACTTTACAGTTATTTTTTTTTCTGTAGGAATTAAGTCATTTACATATGAAAAATTAACCTGATAATCTTTGCTTATTTTATTAAGAATTTCACTCAGGCTAACATTTTTAAACCTTAATGAAACCTGTGTCTGAAGTAAAGGAGACTGAGAAAAGCTATTGAAGCAAAAAAGTAAGCATACTAATAATGTCAGGTAAATAAGCCTCATTTAAAATTAGCTCTTCAGGGTTGTTTCAACAAAGATGCATAGAAAAATTGAAAGATAATACCCTTTCATAGTAAGACCAGTTGTCTTTTATTATTTTTTATGAGGGTGAGAATAAGGATCCATGAAGGTAACCATTTGATTGGGTTCAAAAATGATTCTTTTAAGTTGAGTGTAATATAATCACAGGATTTCGGTGGTCCCAGACTTTTTCCTCGGCTAGTTTTAACTGTTTTAATAAATAAAGTAGTCTAATAAATAAATGAAGAAGTTAAGTTGTTTGATTTTATTAATGGTGGTAATTATATCATCTCTTCAAAGCCAGGGATTTGACGGGATGGAGTATAATGGAAAGATTGAATTGGCTTCGGGTGACGTTGTTATCGGAGAGGTTTTTTATGATGCCTCCACCGGAAGGGTAATGCTGAAAAATGAAAAGGAAACCGAATATTATAATGCCCGGAGCGCTTCATACTTTGAGTTTTATGATTTTGAAAGAAATACTATTCGTAAGTTTTATTCACTGCTTTACAGCAATCACCCTACTTTTTTTGAATTATTAATAGAAGCTTCCAACCTGGCTTTATTGTCGCGCGAGAATATTTCCTCAGCCAAAGCGATTGCTTATATTTCTAAATCTGCAGATGAAACAACTGCTTATTATTCGGACAATCAATCAGCAGCAACTAACAGGGCAAAATCTGAAACATTATTTCTTGCGGATGATAAAGGAAACATAGAACCTTATGTAGTAATTAACCGAAATAAGTTTGGAACAAGCGCAAATTATGTTTCGCCCTACCTGCTCTCTTACCTTACCAAAGGGAAATATGCAGACATCAGGAGGTATGCAAAAGAAAACAGGTATAGTTTAAAAAATAAAGATCACCTTATCGAATTGATAGATTTTTATGATGAACTAAGCAAAAATTAAGGTTGGAAAAAAGTAGATAATGAAAGGATGTTCAAAAGATGCTTTTCGGTCTTACTGAATTTACTTTTGGGCATCCTTTTTTGATTATTGTTTTTCCCAGCGATCGTAATCACTTTCGGTTTGTTTCAGGATATTACTTATAGATCTTCCATAATAATTTCTAAGTCCGAATCCTCCTGCCGCCCCTGCAACCTTTTCCGTTAGTAATACTTTTTTGGTAGCCAAGTCAAAAAAGGTGATAAACACGGTTCCATTTTCTCTTAGCTTGTTAAAACTTTCTACGATAAAGACCAAGCCGATCCCCTTTTTTTGATCAGACTTGTAGGTTTTAATAATTTGGGGAATAAGCTTTTTGTCAAGAGAATAATCTTTATTTATGACCAATTCACTTGCCTTGACATTGGCATTTCTTTTTTCAACAATAGTGAGGTCGTAAATGATGTTTTGTTTATTAAATGTTTCCTTCAAGTTATATTTCTCAGGCTCCATTAAGATCAACTGGTTCCAGGAGTCGAAGAATTTATTTTGTACCTCCTGAGGACTTTTAAAGCCTTCTGATCCTATCATTTTTGCATGAGAAAAATCTAATCCGAACCAGACAATTTCATCTGCCTTAAAAATGGCCTCTTTTGATTGTGAAAAAGCTGTAAATGAATAGATTAATAAATATAATATTGCAAATGTCTTTGTCATAGGTATAATTTGTTTTTCAGCTGCCAAAATGGATGCGCTATATGGTATTGGTATTCATCGTTCGATTGTACTTTCGTTCATAGGTACAAAAAATTAGGTTATTTACATTGAGATAAAACTCAAGAATAAATAACCTAAACTAAAATTAATAATTATTTTTATTTAAGGGCATTTTTTACAAGGAACTTACCGATATCTTTTGCCGCTTTTTCATAAGCCTCAGAAAGTCTCACTCCTGTATCAAAATCATATCCGCCATAAGTTCTTCCGGGCATTTTTTCAAATTCAATTGTTGCCAGAACTTTATCGGGGTTTGCAGTTTCAACGAATTCGACAATTCCATCAATTTCAGCATATTTTCTTGTTACATAAACATTGAAGCCTGGTTCGGTTCTTTTGGTTCTGATGATCATGGTATATGGCGCGTCCACGTCTTCTCCTATTTCTGTTATTTCTTTAGAAGAAAGTTGTTCTGTAAGCATTTGTTCAAATGAAGGTTCGAATCTTTTGTCTCTGTCCGCTTTCCATGATTCAGCCCATTTGTCTCCTTTTCCGGCTTCTTTTTCATTGTAGTCCGCTACTTTCTTAGCCAAATAATCTTCTTCTTTGTCAAATTTTCCTACACTCATTCCGTCATAGGTATATTGTAATTTTAAAGCTTTCTGACCTTTAAGGAAATCAAGCTTTCCCGAAATTAATTTTACCTTTTGTGCGTAGCCGCTTGAAGTAAGCAATAGGCCTAAAGCAATAACTAGTAGTAACTTTGTTGATTTCATGTTTATGTCTGTTTTAAATTTAACCAACCAAATGTATAGATTTTGTCGAGAAGAATTATAGTAAAAATTGAAATTTTAATACTTAAATATTGAAGGTTTTTTTCTCTTCAATCAGACCACTTATATATTCGTTGATTTTTTTATCCTCCTCAGGTTTAAACCATTGAATGCTACTATCTCTTCTAAACCAGGTAAGTTGCCTTTTTGCATATCTTCTGCTGTTTCTTTTTAAGAGCCTCACGGCCTCTTCCTTATTGTGAATTCCTGCGAAATAATCGAAAATTTCACTGTATCCTACGGTTTGTAGGGCATTCAAATGTCTGAGCGGATAAAGCTTTTCTGCTTCCCTGAAAAGCCCTTTTCCAATCATTTCATCCATTCTTTTGTCAATTCTTTCGTAAAGAACAGCACGTTCCAGGTCCAGTCCTATTTTGATAATGGAAAATGGCCTTTCGACTTCTTGTCTGGTTCTTAAGACCGAGTATGGAATTCCGGTAGAGAGATATACTTCCAATGCCCGCATTACTCTTTGAGGATTTTGTTTGTCTACCTTTCCAAAATAATCAGGATCATGTCGGGCAAGCTGTTCTTGCAGTTTCTCTAGTCCTTCAGTTTCTAACTGTTTTATAAGCTGATTTCTTATCTCGGGATCTGCTGGAATTTTATCCATACCCTTACAAATTGCGTCGATATAAAGGCCCGACCCGCCTACCATAACTGCTGTATTGTGTGTGTCCAATATCCCTTCCAAAACCTTCAATCCTTCTTCTTCGAACTTTCCGGCATTAAACTCCTCATAGATGGAATGAGAATTTATAAAATAATGTTTTACTTCCGATAACTCTTCAGGAGAAGGCTTTGCAGTGCCAATTTCCATTTCCCTAAATACTTGCCTTGAATCAGCAGAAAGTATTTCTGTTTTAAAAAAAGAAGCCAGTTTTATACCTAAAGCAGTTTTGCCAACTGCTGTAGGGCCAACAATTACTATTAAATATTTTGCTTTTTGCTTCAAATGATTGTTATTTATACCAGGAGTTAAATTATTCTATCATGCTTTTTAATACATTTGGGTTTATAACATCCTCATTTCTTCAATTAAAAAGAATTTTATCACCTTTTAATGGAGCTACCAAAAATTTTGGATAAAGTTATTTCTACTTCGATCATAAATGAAACCATCGTGTAACACAGTTTCACAAAAAAGGATGAAAATGTCAAATGGTTCCATGAGTACAATTAAAACTAGCACATTCACGAATGAAAATTTATATTCATTTCAGCGTAATTCAATGGAGGCAGAGTTAATTTCAAAGCTGACATTATCACTATTAACTGCCGGTATTGATAAAAAGAAGCCGATTGTGTGTCTTTTTGACCTGGAAGGAAAAATACTGATCATTAATAATTCAGGAAAAAAATACCTTCATGGAAGCCCATCTAAAAATGGCAATTATTACTTGCAGGAAAACTTCCTGGGACCTGAAGCAAAAGCTGATTTTGACATATACCTAAGTGTTTTGCTGGAAGAGGTTAAATATAAGGGCCACGTAAAAGTGTTGAATGACCAGGGGAAGGAAAGGGTCTTGGAAATAGAGCTGGAGTTAAAAACATTGGGCGATTTTTCTTATGTACATGGCATTGGGAAAGACGTGACGAATGAATGGCTGAAAGGAAAGAATAATAAAAAATTAACCGGCAAAACCAATAAAACCTTTAGTACTAGCCGTAGGCCAATATTTATCATTAATAAAGAAGGTGTCGTATTGGATATAAACCGCTCAGCGATAAAGCAGTATGATTTAAAAAAAAACAATGTAGTCGGGAAAGAGTTAAGGGATTTGAGTGAATTGCTAGGGATAAGTTACGACAAATTGAAGCTATCAATTGAAAAGGCTTTTGCCAGTAGATCATTGTCAATTATATGGCACCCAACCCCTTGGATAGAAAATAGAATTTTTGAGTCGGTATTTAAAAAGTCCTTGTATAATGATGAGGAGGTTGTGATATTTTTAAACAGGGAGGTGACTGCAAATAAGAATATTTATAGCAGAATATTAGAAAATGAAAATGATCCGGAAGAACTTAACACACAGGAGGTAAATGAGTCGCTGATTCGATACAATAAGGAAAACATGAGGGGTGGGGTGTTAACAAATGAACTTTACTACTATACTAGTGAAGTTCTGAAAAGTGTTGCCGGCAGCAAAAACATCAACACAATTTTAGAAGGTGCCCTAAAGAAAATTGCCGAAATATTAACTATTGAATCTGCAGGGATCTACCATCTTTCGTCAAATCAGAAGTCTTATTTGTTGAAATCACAGGTTAATCTTCCAGTTAGCATAAAAAAGGAAATTAAAACCCTGAAATATTCAGATCCAAATTTTAAATCTCTATTTAACAGGTCTTTTACCAAAGAAATAAGAAAGGCAAATGATATAATTTCGGATTTCCCAGACCCTGACAAAAGTTTCTATTTTCTATCTGCAGAAATAGACAATGATCTGAATGTCCTCTTTCTGTTTATTGTAAATCAGAATTTAGAAAACGAGTTTGTTATAATAGAATATTTAATCAAAGAATTAAACACTTACCTGCTTAAACTAGCCCTCACCAACCAACTGGTTCAATCTGAAAAAAAATATGCTACGCTTTTTGAAAATGCGACGGATGCAGTAGTATTAATGAATGAAAATGGATTTATCGACTGCAACAATAAATCACTAGAAGTTTTCAATTGCAGCAAGGAAGAGTTTTTAAATGCCTCTTTAAAAGAATTTTTCCCCGACTCTTCTTATTATAATAAGTATAAAAGGAAAATTACCGATCATATAAAAACATCCCTTTTGGGCAAACCCCAGTTTTTTAACTGGATTTGCAGGAAACAGGATGGACATTCTTTCCATTCTGAAATAAGCATTACAAGAATAGATATTGATGATCAGGAGTTTGTTTTGACATTTATCAGAGACATTTCAGATAAAAAGAATGCTGAAAAACAAATATTGGAAAAAGACATCCTTTTTAAAACATTGGCTGATAATGCGCCGGTTTTATTAAGAATGACAGACGATAAAAATAAATTTTATTATTTCAATAAACCCTGGCTTGCTTTTACAGGAAAAGATCTTTCTGAAGAGCAGAACAACGGATGGGTTTCAAATATAGATCCAGAGGATGCGGGTGAAGTAATCCCATTAATAACCTCGGCCATTACTTCTAAAAAGAAATTTGAAATATCCTACCGGCTAAGAAGGTATGATGGAGTTTACAGGTGGATTTTGGATAAAGGCATTCCTTATACTGATGGTGAGGGAAATTTTATAGGATATATTTCTTCTGCAATTGATATCACCGAAAGAAAGTATGCGGAAGAAGAGCTGAGGAAAGAAGAAGCCGCAATTGAATCTCTGCAGAAATTACAAAATACATTAGAAGGCGCACATTTAATAGCCTTTACTATCGACAGGGACCTTAACATATCTTATTGTAACAAGTTTCTATTAAAAACAACCGGATTTAGGAAGGATGAATTAATCAATAAAAATATTTTCAAAGTTCTTTTTCTTGAAAGGGACAATAGAGTAAACAGCGATTTTTTAAAACTTTTGGAATCCTGGACCTTATCTGAAAACAATGAAGCTTACATCAGAACAAAGAGCAGCAGTCCTATAATAATCCGTTTTAATTCTACCATTATTACAAACTCTAAGGGCGATGTTGTCGGGTTAACCATTGTTGCAGAAGACGTCACTGAAAGGAAGCGGGTGATGCAGGAGCTGGAGGAGAGCGAGGAGAAATTCAGAAATATATATGAGTCTTTTCAGGATCTTTATTTTCAATGCGATTTGGATGGCATTATAAAAATGGTAAGTCCTTCTGTGCTTGAATTGATTGGGTATAGTGAAGAGGATGTCCTGAATAAAAACATCACCGATTATTATTTGTATAATAAGAGGACAAAAGACCTTATTAAGCAATTACTTGTAAAGGGAAGAGTAAGGAATTTTGAAGCATCGCTTATTAATAAGAATGGTAAAATCATCCAGTTTATTTGCAATGTCAGGCTACTTTATACCAAGAGGAAAAAGCCCTTTGCGATTGAAGGTGTAGCCAGAGATATTACAGATATAAAAAAGGCAACAGAAGAGCTTGTGGCAGCCAAAGAAGTAGCCGAAAAATCATTGGCGGTTAAAGAAAGGTTTTTGGCGAATATGAGTCATGAGATCAGAACGCCTATGAATGGGATTATTGGGATGATAGATCTTGTAAACGGCACTTCCCTCAATACTGAGCAAAAGGATTATATCCAAACCATAAAAAAGTCTTCTGAAACGCTTTTAAATATTCTGAATGATATCCTCGACCTTTCCAAAATAGAAGCCGGCAAAATGGAACTAAGAGAAAGTCCTATCAGACTGGAATCTCTATTGGAAAAGCTCTACGCCCTGTTTTCACAACAAGCCTATTCCAAAAAGTTAAGACTTTACTATTATTATGATAAAAAGCTGCCGGAATATGTAATGGCAGATGAAACACGTTTACTGCAAATTCTTTCGAACCTGACCTCTAATGCAATAAAATTTACTGAAAGCGGGGGCTCTGTCAATATAGGCATCAGGGAAGTGGAGGAAAAGGAGAATGGAAAAATTCTGGTACGGGTAGACGTAAAAGATTCAGGAATCGGGATTTCAAAAGAACATCAGAAAATATTGTTTACCTCATTTACCCAGGTGGATAATTCCACTACTAAAAACTACAGCGGTACTGGACTTGGACTGGTAATATCCAAAGAGTTAGCCAAGTTAATGAACGGAACCATAGGCGTATACTCTACTTTTGGATTGGGAAGTACTTTTTGGTTCACCTTTGAAACTGAAGGCGCCGATAAACCCGTAGAGGATGTTCATGCAAAAAGCAAGGAAGTTTTAGATGAAATTCATCAATTCCAAAATTATCAGCCTAAAATTTTACTGGTGGATGATAACCTCATAAACCAAAAGGTAGCAAGTCAGATCTTAAATAAATCAGGCTGTAAAGTGGAAGTAGCGAGTAACGGCATTGAAGCAATAGAAAAAGTCAAAAGGAATAAGTATGACATCATCTTTATGGATATACAAATGCCGGAAATGGACGGTGTTACCGCTACAAAAGAAATCAGGAAATTAGGGATCAGGGATCTTCCACCAATACTGGCCATGACAGCCTATTCTATGAGGGAGGATAGGGAACGTTTCTTAAATGCCGGCATGGACGATTACGTAGCTAAGCCAATTAAAGCGAACACTCTTATTGATAAAGTGAAAGAGTGGATTCCAATGGCTTTAAAAATTGAAATCCAGGAAAGTGGAGTTACCGAAATGGCAAAAGATGAATTAATCAATCAAGAGGTTATACACCAGCTTTTAAAATATGGGGACGAAGCAATGCTTTATAAAATATATGAAGATTTTGTCGTCGAAACCGAAGAGCAAATTCAGGAATGTTTTGAATCGCTGAAAACAAGTGATACTAAAAATTTGTTAAGCGTATTACATACCATGAAGGGAAATGCCGGAACATTAGGGATTGAAAAATTAGCGAATTTTGCTAAATTGCTTGAGAATAAGTTGAAGCACGGAGATTTTGAAAACCTTTTACGGGATTTTAAAGCTTTAGAAAAAGTTTTTATTGAATTTCATCAATCATATAAACAATACCTAACCAAATCTTTATAATGGCAACGAAAAGAGTCTTGGTCGCTGAGGATAGTTCTGTTATACAGAACCTTACAAAAAAAATTCTCCAGTTTCAGAATTTTGATATTGTAGCAGTTAAAAATGGCAAACAAGTATTAGAAATGCTGGGAAAAGAGGATTTTGATATTATCCTTCTTGATATTAACATGCCTTTAATGGACGGTATGGAATGTGCTAAGCAAGTAAGATCTTTAGGAGATCCGAAGAAAGCAAATGTTCCGATTATAGCCATTACAGGCAATGCTAAGAACTACACGCTTGAAGAGTTCAAGAATGTGGGAATAAACGAGTATTTACAAAAGCCTCTTAATTTTGATACTTTGGTAAATCTTGTAAAAAAATACACTGCCTAAATGCAAGTAAAGTATACAAGTCAATTTCTGAATACTTTAGAAGAACTTTTTGCAGAATCAGATTATATTTTAAGGTACGAGAAAGGTAACTTTAAATCTGGCTATTGTGTTCTGAAGGATACTAAAATTGCAATTGTAAACAAATACTTTACCTTAGAAGGGAAAATAAATTCTTTAGTAGAAATTATCCGTACCGTTGCTTTGGACGTATCAAAATTTAGCGTTAAAAGCAAAAAGGTGTATTTTGAAATAACCCAAACAAACTTGAATTTTTGACTATAACATTTCTTGGGACAGGAACCTCCCAAGGAGTTCCTGTCATTGGCTGTGGATGCGAAGTTTGCGCCTCAATAGATTATCGGGATAAAAGATTAAGGTCTTCCGTTTTTGTACAAACAGACGGCCTTAACCTCATTATTGATACAGGCCCTGATTTCAGGCAGCAGATCCTAAGAGAAAGAATCAGAAAATTAGATGCCGTTCTTTTTACCCATGAACATAAAGACCATACTGCCGGATTAGATGATATCCGTGCTTTTAATTACCTGCAAAAGACAGACATGCCTGTATTTGCCAGGGAAAAAGTGATTCATCAGATCCAAAGGGAGTTTGCCTATATTTTTACAGATAAAAAATACCCCGGTATTCCTAAAGTCCAGATGCATGAAATTTTAAAAGAACCATTCTTTATAAATGATTTAAAGATAATGCCTATTGAGATCATGCATTATCGGCTTCCAATAATAGGATTCAGAATAAAGGATTTTACCTACATCACAGATGCCAACTTTATTTCTGAAGAAGAACTTGAAAAAATTGAAGGAACCAAAGTTTTGGTACTTAATGCACTTCAAAATTCGCCCCACATAAGTCACTTTACCCTTCAGGAAGCCATTGATGTTGCTTTAAAAATAAAAGCTGAAAAGACTTTTTTTACTCATATAAGTCATAATTTGGGAAGTCACAAGAAAGTCTCAGCAGTACTTCCTGAAAATATTTTTTTAGGATACGATGGGTTGAAAGTTTCTTTGTAATTCCAGATTTCGATACCATAATCTTTATTGATTTTTCTTATCCTTACTTTTGAATTTAAACCAATCACTATGCACAATAATTTTTATTTTTTGAGGCAGATTTCTAAAGACTTGGAAAGTAAAATTGTAGGGTCCAGATTAATCAGTTGTTTTACTCAAAATAAAAATGAGTTAATATTAGAATTGTCAAGAGGGTCATATTTATCTTATATTAGGATCAATACACTTCCGGAGCTTTCCTGTATCTCTTTTCCCAATGAATTCAACAGAACAAAAAAGAACAGTGTAAACCTGTTTGATGAGATTAAAAATTTAACCGTTACTACCGTTGTCCAATTTGAAAATGACCGGAGTTTAGGCATTTCATTTGATGACTATCATTTGGCCATACTGCTTCATGGGACAAGATCTAATGTTGTCTTATTTAAAGGAGAAGAACCATTACTTTTTTTTAATAAAAAACTTTCCAGGGGATTCAATAAAAACCTAAAAGATTTAAATCTCCCGTTAGATTTTTCTTTTGATAGATTTCAATCCTGTGATTACAACCTGAAAAAGACTATTCCAACTTTTGATCAGATCTTAATTAAATATTTGGAAAACAAGGGCTTTCATGACCTTAGTCATGAGGACCAATGGCAATTAGTAGAAAGTTTATTGGTTTATCTGGATAGTCCCACGTTTTATCTTACAATATTTAATAATAAACCTGAATTAAGTCTTGTAGAAATAGGGGCGGTGAAAGAAAAATTGGAGAATTCAATGGATGCAGCCAACGCCTTTTTTCATTTTTTTACCTCCACCTTCTATTTTGAAAATACAAAGAATAAGTTGCTAAAAGACTATGAGGCTGAGATAAAACGTACAAAAAGTTATCTGTTAAAAAGCAGGGAAAAGTTAGATGAGTTGCTAAACAATAACAGATATGACGAGTATGCGAATATTCTTATGGCTAATTTAAGCAACGTACGATCAGAAGATAAGACTGCTTCACTATACGATTTTTACCACAATAAAGAAATAACAATTCCCCTAAAAGATGGACTTTCCCCACAGAAGAATGCAGAGATTTATTATAGAAAAGCGAAAAATAAGAAGTTGGAGGTTTCGAACCTGGAAGAAAGTATTTCACAAAAAGAATTAAGGTTGTTTCAAATAGAGGATGAGTATCTTAAGTTAAAAAGTGTTTCTTCAGGAAAGGAATTGAAAATTTTTACCAGGACGGTAGAAATTACCAAGCTTCATCCGCAGGAGGAAGAAATAAAACCTTACAAAAGGGTGGAGTATGAGGGGTTTACAATTTTTGTTGGGAAAAACGCAAAAAGCAATGATGAGCTTTTGCAAAATCATACTTTCAAAGATGATCTTTGGCTTCACGCGAAAGATGTAACTGGTTCACACGTTATATTGAAGTATAAATCAGGGAATAACTTTCCTGTACACGTAATTGAAAGAGCAGCGGAAATTGCGGCGTATAATTCAAAACGTAAAACAGACAGTCATTGTCCTGTAATCTATACACCGAGAAAGTTTGTAAGAAAACAAAAGGGAATGGCACCCGGAGCAGTAACCATAGATAAAGAAAAAATTATCATGGTCACGCCAAAGGGCTTTTAAATTAGATGCTTATTGACTTTCGAAACTTAAAGTAAGTTCTTCCATTTCAATCCAATGGATGGTCAGGTCTATAACTTTTTTTAACTCCTGTAGGTTTTTGCCTTCCCATTTTTTTATATATTGTACTTCTTCAAAGCCAATCCAGGCTGCCCGTCGTGCTACATTTATTACGCGTACATCATCGACAAATTCTTCAATAGCCTGTCCCAATGCTCTTTTTTCTATTTTTTCTTCATCCTGTGGATGTTTTAAAAGTGCATAATCCTTTATTAATATTTCCAGGGCCTTTCTATAGCCTACTCCCCCTATTTCAGTTAAATTTTGTTGCTCTGCTGCTAAAGCCTGGTTGTAAATGGTTACAAATGCAGGAGATACGCGTTTTATTGTACGGGAAAAATCTTTTCCTGCTACGGTTCCTCCTGTTGTCATCCCTCTATAAATATATTGATTGGTTGGCGTTACTTTATAATGCCCTATAAATGCCTGGCCGCATTCCGGACAATACATAAACACCTCCATGCTTAATTCGTTTTTATGGCCATATAAGGCGTTGGGAGTTATATTTTTATGGCAAAACGGGCATTGGTGGGGAAGTTCTTGTAAATGAATTTTTCCTACATCCGACGGTAATTCTCTCATCTCTGTATTGAATTTTAATTATTTTTTATTGTATGTGATGTGAAAGCATTGTGTATATGATCACAAGCTAAGTATGGAAATAAATACCAAACAACTGAGTCTATAACATTAAATACAGACCAATTATTCACACATACTTATCCATTTGAGTAAACGGATAAAAAAAATATTCTTAAAGTTCTCTCGCTTTTGATGGGGGGGAGAAAGGATAAATTGAGTAGTAATTTCTTTTGTTTCCATAGCAAAGTTTTTTATAATTATTTTAATAACTATTTAAAACGGTCAAATATTATAAAATTCTCTTAAATGGCCAAAGAAAGCCTATAAAAGAGAAAGCCAAATTTCGTCAATTTGGCTTTCAAAATATAATTTGATAATGTGCTTAAACCACTACATCAATCTTAAGCATATTGGTCCTTAATTTATCCTTTATAGGAAGGTTGGCCGTAACTACATAGGCGTCGCCTGGTGTTAAATGGCCAGCTTTTATAAGAATGTTTTTGATTTCGTTGAATGTTTCATCTACAGACTGAACTTTGTCAAAATAAATTCCCCTGACTCCCCAAATCAGATTCATTGTATTTAATAATGACTTATTATCAGTGAAAACAAAAATATTTGCCTTTGGTCGGTGGCTTGAAATTTTAAATCCGGTATATCCGGTTCTTGACATACCTACAATTGCTTTTGCTCCGGTATCTTTGGCAAGAATACAAGCTGAAGATATCAAACTATCGCTATAATAATTCTCTGATTTTTCATCCGTAGGATAATATTTGTCAAATACATCTCCATTGTCTTCAATAGATTGAATAGTTTTTGCCATGCTTTTAACAGTGAGTACAGGGTAAAGTCCTGATGCTGTTTCTGCGCTGAGCATTACACAATCAGCGCCATCCATTACTGCATTTGCCACGTCATTAGTTTCTGCACGGGTAGGGCGGGGATTGGTAATCATGCTTTCCATCATTTGTGTAGCTACAATTACAGGCTTGCCGGCAATATTGCATTTTTTTACAATCATTTTTTGCGCAATCGGAACCTCCTCACTTGGTATTTCAACCCCTAAATCTCCTCTGGCTACCATAAGAGCATCAGAAACTTCAATTATTTCATCGATATTTTTTAGAGCCTCCGGTTTTTCGATTTTAGCAATCACCCGGGTTTGAGAACCATTCTTTTTGATAATCTCTTTCAGATGTTTTACATCTTCCGCTTTTCTTACAAAAGACAATGCTACCCAATCCACATTATTTTTAATTCCAAACATTAAATCTTCATAATCCTTTTCTGTTAGGGACGGTGCAGAAACATTGCTGTCAGGAAGATTTATTCCTTTTTTTGATTTTAGCAAACCACCATATATAATTACTGTGGTAACGTCTTTACCTTTCTTTTCAATTACTTTCAGTTCTATTTTTCCATCATCTATTAAAATGGTATCTCCAATTTGAACGTCTTCTGCAAGGGCGGTATAGGAAGAGCTGATTCTTGTGCTGTTTCCTACTACATTCTCCATTGTGATAATCAGCTTTTCTCCAGGTACCAGTTCAACCCCGTTATTTTCCACCTCTCTGGTTCGGATTTTAGGTCCTTGTAAATCCTGAAGTAAGCAAATGTTAAGATTGTGCTCTTCGTTCAGACTTCTCACATTCTCAATGACTTTTTGATGGTCTTCATGAGAACCATGGGAAAAATTTAGTCTGAATACATCAACACCTGCCTGTATTAATTCTAATAGCTTTTCTTTGGAATTACTAGCAGGCCCAACTGTTGCTACAATTTTAGTTTTTGTGAATTTCACGTTCATGTTAAAAGATAAGGTTTTCTTTAGATTTTAGTTTATTAACCGACAATTCTTGTACAAAAAGAATTTGATTGATTGTTTTTAAAAGGTCTATAACTTTTTCGGATGGAAATGTATAGGAAATCTGTTCAAGCTTTATTAGATAATCATATTGCTTCAGTTCAGGAAGCAGAAAAGGAACTTTAATGTTTATTACTTCACTGGCCCGGTTTTTAAGAAATCTAAAATTTCCATATTCCAGTTTATATACATAATTGGAAACTGAAATTTTAGCTTCATTAATAAAGTTGAAAATAATATCTGGTTCTTTAACCATTTTTATGTCCAAAACTTTATTAATCAACCAAGCCAATTTATATTCTTTGAGTGAACTTACTATACCGATTAGTTCAAACTCATCATACTCCGGATCAAAGTTAAGTTTATTTATTTTCAATTAACCTGGTCTAAAAACAGGGCAAATATAAAAAGAATAAGAACAATTTATTCTTAAACGTTATTTAATTTTAGATATGCCTTTTTTAACCCGTATCAATTGCTTCGAGATAAAGATTGTTAAATAAAAACTTATCAAAATACCCTATTTTAAGTCGTTATTGTGCTAGATTTAAACTATTTTTTAATCTGCTAAAAACAAACGGATTTAATTGATAAAATGCAGGTTATAGAAAAATATGTCATAAAAAAAACGTTCAGAATTTAATAACGAAAAAAAATTTTTGACAATTTTGAACGAAATGTATTTCTTTGCACTGGATTTAAACCAAAAAAATAAAAAAATGTCTGATATTGCACAAAAAGTAAAGAGTATCATCATTGATAAATTAGGAGTTGAAGAATCAGAGGTAACTCCTGAAGCTAGCTTTACAAATGATTTGGGAGCTGATTCCTTAGATACTGTAGAGTTAATAATGGAATTTGAAAAGGAATTTAATATATCTATTCCAGACGATCAAGCAGAAAATATTTCAACAGTTGGCCAAGCCATCTCGTATTTAGAAGAAAACGTAAAATAGTTTCTTCTACATTTTCTATTATTTTTTGTCCACAATTCTTGTATGAATTTAAAAAGGGTAGTAGTAACCGGCCTTGGAGCGCTTACGCCAATCGGAAATAACGTAACTGAGTTTTGGAATAGTTTATCGAGTGGTGTAAGTGGCGCTGCCCCAATAACAAGATTTGATGCATCAAAATTCAAAACAAAATTTGCATGTGAGCTAAAGAATTTTGATCCCTATACCTATCTTGATAAAAAGGAAGGTAGAAAGATCGATCCTTTTGCTCAATATGCATTAATTTCTTCTGACGAAGCATTTAAAGATGCCGGATTGGATACTTTCAAGGTAAATCCTGACAGAGCAGGAGTTATTTGGGGATCCGGAATCGGCGGACTTACCACTTTTCAGGATGAAGTTATGGGATTTGCCAAAGGCGATGGAACTCCCCGATTTAACCCCTTCTTCATTCCCAAAATGATCGCTGATCTAAGCGCCGGTCATATATCAATCAGGTATGGGTTTCGAGGTCCTAATTTTGTGACCGTTTCAGCTTGTGCATCTTCGACCAACGCGTTGGTCGATGCTTTCAATTATATTCGTCTTGGAATGGCAGATGTGTTCATTTCTGGAGGATCGGAAGCCGCGGTAACAGAAGCAGGGATTGGAGGGTTTAATGCAATGAGGGCACTTTCTGAAAGAAATGAATCACCAAAAACAGCCTCCAGACCATTCGACAAAGACAGAGATGGTTTTGTATTGGGAGAAGGCGCTGGTGCATTAATTCTCGAAGAATACGAACATGCCAAAGCACGTGGTGCTAGAATTTATGCAGAACTTATCGGAGGAGGAATGTCTGCTGATGCTCATCACATAACAGCACCCCACCCCGAAGGATTAGGAGCACAAAATGTTATGATCAATGCACTTTCAGATGCCAAAATTAATTCATCCGAAGTGGATTATATCAATGTACACGGTACATCAACTCCATTAGGTGACATAAGTGAAACTTCAGCAATTCAGAAAGTCTTTGGAGAAAATGCTTATAAATTGAATATAAGCTCTACAAAATCCATGACCGGGCATCTTTTAGGAGCTGCTGGCGCCATTGAAGCTATTGCTTCGATATTAGCAATTAAGAATCAACTGATTCCCCCGACCATTAATCATTTTACAGACGACGAGAACTTTGACCCTAAGCTAAATTTTACTTTTAATAAAGCTCAGAGTAGAGAAATAAATGTGGTCTTAAGTAATACTTTTGGTTTTGGAGGTCATAACTTTTCGGTAATTTTCCGTAAATTGAGCGAATAATTGTTTCGTTTGCCTAATAGACTATTATATCTTTTCCGATCAAAGGATCTAAAGTTAGCAGAAGCTATAAAAATTATAGTTGGAAAAAGTCCACGTAATTTGAGTTTATTTAAACTTGCAATTAAACATTCGTCTATTGCAAATCATAGCTCCGAAGGTTACAAAGAATCTAATGAACGGCTTGAATATCTGGGCGATGCATTTCTCGGTGCTGTGATAGCTGAATATCTGTTTAAAAAATTTCCGTACAAAGACGAAGGTTTTCTAACCGAAATCAGGTCCCGGCTGGTAAACAGGGAAACCTTGAATAATTTGGCCATCAAAGTAGGCATCTCAAAAATCATTGAGTTTGATACTTCCAAAAAATCCTCTCTCACCCATAAATCGATTTATGGCGACACACTTGAAGCAATGGTAGGCGCTGTTTACCTGGATAGAGGATTTGATTTTTGCCGCAAATTCATTCTTGGAAAACTGATTCTTCCGCATTTTGATATTGAGCAAATCGTTCAGAATAACTATAATTATAAAAGTATAGTTATTGAATGGGCTCAAAAGGAATCCAAAGAAGTGAGATTTGAGATAATTGAAGAAAAGGGAAATAATCATTTCAAAGAATTTACCGCCCAGGTATATATTGACGAAAAACCCATAAGCATAGGTCATGGGTTCAGCAAAAAGAAAGCTGAACAAAATGCTGCTTTCAAGTCTTGCGAGGTTCTCGAAATCCTTGACTAATTTCCAATAAGAATCCTATTTTTGCAAATCATGAATGAAGCCGAAGCCACGTAAAGGCCTGTGTTCATTTTAATTTACTTGGATGAGAAGACTTAAGATTGCCGGAGCCGCCCTTAATCAAACCCCTATCGATTGGGCAAATAATATTTCCAACATTAAAGAGGCTATTGGCCTGGCTAAAGCCAATAACGTGGATATCCTTTGCTTACCAGAGCTTTGTATTACTGGCTATGGATGTGAAGATCTTTTTTTGAGCGATTGGCTTCCAGAAAAATCCATTGAAAAACTTTTAAATGAAGTGGTTCCTTATTGCAAGGGAATCGCGGTTTGTGTTGGGCTTCCAATGAAAGTTACGGGTCAAGTCTATAATAGCGTCTGTCTTATTAACGATGGAGAAATTTTAGGATTTACTGCAAAACAGTTTTTGCCCAACGAGGGAGTCCATTACGAAAGAAGATGGTTTGCCCCCTGGCCTCATTCTATTGTTGAACAGATAGATATTATGGGAAATAAATTTGATTTTGGCGATGTGACCTATAATATCAGGGGAATAAATCTTGCTTTTGAAATTTGCGAAGATGCATGGCAGCCTATTAAAAATAGACCGGGAATACGGCATTGCAAAAAATTGAATAAGCTCGATCTGATTTTAAACCCAAGCGCCAGTCATTTTGCTTTTGCAAAGTCGGAATTCCGATTAAATGAAATAGTGCTTAAAGGTTCAAAAGAATTTAATTGCACCTACCTCTATGCAAATCTTTTGGGTAATGAAGCCGGAAGGATGGTTTATGACGGCGATATAATGATTGCTCAAAATGGCCAGCTTATAAAAAGAAATGATTGTCTCTCTTTTAAAAATATTGTTCTGGTCACTTCCGAAATTGATTTTGATGATCCTTTTAAATCTGAAAAGTCATCAATTGAAATAGAAAAAAAGGAAAAGGAATATGAGTTCAGAAATGCTTTATCCCTTGCTCTTTTTGATTACCTGCGAAAGAGCCGAAGTCAGGGATTTGTATTGTCTCTAAGCGGTGGCGCGGATTCCACCACTTGTGCCGTAATGGTCTCCGAAATGGTAAAAAGAGGGGTTGAAGAGCTAGGAGTAAAGCAGTTTATTGAAAAGCTTGGTATCCAGTCTTTGAATTCTTTGATATGGACAGATCCTGAAGTTTTAAAAAAAATCACTTCAGCTATTCTTCATTGTGCATATCAATCTACTAAAAATTCTTCTGAAGACACCCTGATTTCTGCAAAGACGCTTGCGGATGAAATAGGCGCTTCTTTTTATCATTGGGGTATAGATGAAGAAGTGACGAGTTATTCAAATAAAATCAGTGAGGCTTTAAATATTGAATTGGGATGGAGTAAGTATGATATTGCCTTACAGAATATTCAAGCAAGGGCAAGGTCTCCAATTATTTGGATGTTGGCAAATATAAAGCATTGCTTGCTAATCACAACTTCAAACAGGAGTGAAGGAGATGTGGGATATGCCACAATGGATGGCGATACCTCCGGAAGTATTGCTCCAATAGCTGCTGTGGACAAACATTTTATTCAGCAATGGCTTATTTGGGCCGAAAAAATGTTAGGATATAAAAGCTTGAAGTTTGTTAACAATTTACAGCCCTCTGCAGAACTTCGTCCCCTGGAAAATGCTCAAACAGATGAATCGGACTTGATGCCTTATTTTATATTGGTTGAAATTGAACGAATGGCGATAAGAGACCGATTGTCTCCAAAGGAAACCTTTGAGGCTTTGAAGATTAAAAATTTAGAGGAGAATGAGTTATTAAAGCAACACATAATAAAATTTTATACCATGTGGTGCAGGAATCAGTGGAAAAGAGAACGTATTGCACTTTCTTTTCACCTGGATGAATTTAATGTCGATCCGAGAACCTGGTGTAGGTTTCCTATACTTTCAGGGAACTACAAGGAGGAACTGGAAGAACTTGTTAAGATTCAGTAGGAAGTTTTTGCTTCGTATCGGGTGATGTTTCTTTTATAGATCCACGGCGCAACAGGTGCTTTTGATTTCCACAACCCTTTTTCCAAAGATTTAGCTTTATCCTCTTTCTCAGACAAAGTTTGGATTTCTATAGTAAATTGAAGGCCTTTCTTAAAGTGCCAGGCTAATCCGGCCTCTACTAAGGCATAATTTAAGGTTTGATTGTTGGGAAGTACAAGAAAACCAGTTTCTATGTCTTCCTCATTCTTGCCTTTAGGGATAAACTTTACTGTTTTTTTCAAACATAGTTTTTCAGTATACCTTCTGGCTTGTTCAAAGTATTCCTGTCCTGGTTCAGGTGAATCAACATTTGCAAGTCTTATACTGATGGTGTCCTTGTTGGAGGTTAATATTTGCAGTAAATCTCCTTCTTCTACTTTTATTACCTTCCCTTTTACTTCAGGTTGTCCTTGAACAATCCTTCCTAGTACAAGAACTAATAATAAAACAAAACATCTGACCATTGTTGTATGAGATATATTCAAAAAAGAATTAAAATTATCCATTTTAATATCTAAAATATTGACTTATTTAAATCAATACTTTCTCATGTACTTTTATTGTTAATTTGCTCTTATTTGAAATTAAGCTTTTAGACCTGCTTCACGATTACATTTGTTTGATTAATTTTCACCCAAAATTAATGATATGGCACAAACTCCTTCTAATATGGTTGCTCTTGGGACAGCAGCGCCTGATTTTAAACTTGTAGATGTGGCTTCTGGAAACTTGTACCATTTGAAAGGGACTAATACAAAAAAGGCAACACTGATTATGTTTATTTGCAACCATTGTCCTTATGTTAAGCATGTGTTGGATGAATTGGTAAGAATAGGAAAAGAATATATTCCCAAAGGAATTAATGTTATAGCAATAAGCTCAAATGACTCGTCAAAATATCCTGAAGATGGCCCTGAGCAAATGAAAGCGCTGACATTGGAAAAGGATTTTTCCTTTCCTTATCTTTTAGATGAAATGCAGGAAGTCGCCAGAGCTTATGAAGCAGCTTGTACTCCTGATTTTTATATTTATGATTCTGACTTAAAACTTGTTTATCGAGGGCAGCTCGATTCTTCGAGACCTAAGAATGACATTCCGGTTACTGGCAAAGATATAAGAAAAGCGTTGGAGGATATCCTTGAAGGTAGGGCCTTAGATAACAATCAGGTTCCAAGTATTGGATGCAATATTAAATGGAAATGATCAGGATTTTGCAATCGAGATTAATTCGTCTGATTTAATTATTTGTACGCCTTCTTTTTTACTTTTTGCAGCTTTTAATAAAGCCTTGGCAATAAGCCCGGCTTCTATTGGCGTGTATCTTTTTAATGGACCTGAAAAAATGAATGCCAGATATTTAGCAAGTAATTGAAATGTTTTTTCAAAGGGTCTGTTTTCTATTCTTTCTCCTATAATTAACGATGGACGTGCAATATTGATGAGCTTGAATTTTAATGAACTTAAAGCTTCTTCCGCTTCTCCTTTAACCTCATTGTAGAAGAAAATGGACTTTTTATTTGCACCCATTGCTGAAACCAGGTTAAATGACCTTGAATTATTCTCTGAAGCAATAGTAGCAAGGTTTACAACATAAGTGAAGTCTACTTTGTGAAAATTCTGCTTAGACCCAGCCTTTTTCATTGTAGTACCTAAACAACAAAATATGTCGTCTGCTTTAAGTTTTTCCTTATGTTCTTCCAGATGGTCAAAGTTAAAGGAATGCTGGACTACCTTTTGAGAGGCAGTTATAATAGGTTTTCTCGTAATTACTATTATTTCATTGTATTCCGGGTCTTCTTCAAGGAGTTTCAAAAGGTGACCTCCAACTAATCCGGTTGCTCCTGCTATAAGCGCTTTTCCTGGCATCTTAACAAAGGTTTAAACCAAAATTGTATAGCCTTAATCAATCTGGCGGTAAAAAAGTAAGTAAATGCTGAATGATTAAACTTATATAGGAATCGAATTTTAATAAAAAGTTGAAATAAAATCAGATTTTTGCACAATAATGGCACTGTCCTTACCTTTTTTCTGACTTTGTAAACCCTAATGAACACATTTGCTCCCATATTGATTTCTGAGAATGCGCTTATCGAAATCAAGAAAATAATAAGTTTAAAAAACATCCCTGTTAACTATGGATTGAGAGTCGGAGTGAAAGGAGCGGGGTGTGCGGGTGTTTCTTATTTGATTGGTTTTGACAATAAAAAAGAAACAGATGAAGAATATTTAATTGATGGAATATCGGTTTTTATTGAAAAAAAACACTTTATGTATGTAATAGGGCTAAAAGTTGATTTTGTAAATGAAGCAGAACAAAGGGGTTTTGTCTTTGTAAATGAAAAATAGAATTGAGCGATCAAGGTTAAATCATTTCCATCTGCTCTTCTGTAACATCAATATTATGATAAACTTTTTGAACGTCATCATCATCCTCCAGGTGTTCAATAAGTTTCATGACTTTTAGGAAGGCTTCATCCTCCAGTTTGACTAAGGTATTAGGAACCCTTTGAAGCTCTGCGCTTTCTGATTCAATGCTCAAGGACTCTAAAACTTTGTGAGTTTTTCCAAAATCTTCCAATGCGCACGTAATATGAATATAATTGTCTTCAACGGCAACATCCTCAGCACCTGCATCTATCATATTTAAAGTGAAATCTTCTTCGTTAAATTCTTCTGGAACAGGTATAGTGAAAATTCCCTTTCTTGTAAAAATGAACTGTAACGAACCGTTAGTACCCAGATTTCCTCCATATTTATTGAAGGTGGCCCTTACGTTTTGAACAGTTCGGTTGATGTTATCGGTAGTACATTCAACAAAAACAGCTACACCGTGTGAGGCATAGCCTTCATAAGTAGTTTCAATATAAGAATCTGCATCGGCGCCGGCGTTTTTCTTGATTGCCCTGTCGATGTTATCCTTCGGCATATTTACTCCTTTGGCATTTTGAATTGCCAGTCTTAACCTGGGGTTGCCGTCAGGGTCAGGCCCCCCTTCTTTTACTGCAATAGAAATTTCTTTTATGACTTTTGTGAAAATTTTACCTCGCTTTGAATCAAGCGCGCCCTTTTTCCTTTTGATGGTCGACCACTTACTATGTCCTGACATATTCTAATAATTTATAGATTTCTATTAGATAAGTTTAACAACTACAAAATAAGAAGATTATCAGTAAAATGTATATAATACAATGCCATTCCTCATTTTTTTTCTCCACAACTTAATATTTTTGATTTAAATTGATTTTCATGAAAATATTAGGATGTACATTTCGGTTAATGTAAGGATTCCCAAAAAGTATCAGGACAATTAGTGATAGTTAAAAAATAAACAAGTTTCAGTGAGTTTCCCGAACCTCGAATCTAATACCCCAAACCCGTTGACAAATGAAGATATTAGGAATTATTCCAGCCCGTTATGCATCCTCCCGTTTTCCTGCCAAGGCTTTAGCTGACATAAAAGGAAAAACAATGATAAGGAGGGTTTATGAGCAGGCGGAGAAGGCTTCCTCTCTTCATAAAGTAGTAGTGGCTACTGATCATCAGGATATATATGATCATGTAAAAACTTTTGGAGGAGAGGTTGTGATGACCTCTGTCGCACATCAAAGTGGAACAGACAGATGTGCCGAAGTCCTGGATACTTTATCAGGTTTTGATTATGTTGTTAATATTCAGGGCGATGAACCATTTATTGACCCTGTGCAGATTGATACGTTAACAAATTCGCTAGACGGTATTGTCCAAATTGCATCCCTTTGTATTCAGATTAAAGATGAAGAGGTATTATTTTCTGCTAATGCGGTGAAGGTGATCTTTAATAAAGCTGGAAATGCAATTTATTTTAGCCGAAATCCAATTCCTTATAATAGAAGTTTCCCTCATAATGAATGGTTAAACCATCATTCCTATTACAAACATATTGGAATGTATGCCTATAGAAGCGATATCCTTAAGGATATAACACTTTTGCTGCAATCAAGTCTGGAGACCGCAGAATCACTGGAGCAACTTAGGTGGATTGAAAATGGTTACAAAGTAAAAATGGAAGTATCATCCATTGACAGCCCTGGTATTGATACTCCGGATGATTTAAAAAGAGCTATTGAAACTTATTTTTAATTAAGCAATTGCTTTAGGAACAAAAGAAGGCTTAATCCTGAAATTCCTTTCGTGTAAAAAATTCCCTGAATAAATGACCGGTCAAAGCGGAAAACCCTGCGGCTATTCCGCCGACCAGACCAGTGATTAAAATCAGGTAAGAGGTGTTAGGAAGTTTGAAGATTTGTGCCACCTTTACTGTCAGGATGGACGATGTCTGGGTATCTACATAATATGCATAAGCTATCCATAATATCCCAACGCCTAAAAAACTGCTGAAAAAGGATATGGACCTTGTACTGTATGCAAAGAAGGCGACAACAAAGCAAGCGATCATTAATCCCCACCAAGGTAAGAGTATTTGTATTATAGCAGTAAGAATGATTATTATAAAGGTCTGTAACAGGAATTTCATTTTATAAAAGTTTGAAAAGGAACAAGTGTTAAGCACTAAGGTCTATTAATGGATTGAGTAAAAACTATTTCCTTAGATTTATCTTTATCATTATGTAAAAAGACCAGATTATAGTATTTTCCATTTGCCCAGGTATCAATAAAATTGTCATAATATGGACTGCCAGGGTTGCCTGATTGTCCGCCGGGATATACGCCATAAGCTTCAATTTCTTCACCAAGCTGAACGATCATTCTCCAGGACGGGCCATGGTCAGTTCCGATCGCGTTCACTATCCCTTTATTTCCTCCAACCATTAACGTGTCCGTATGAAAGGCATTTATCGGTCTAAGTAGATGCCGTATTCTGGTTGCTTTGAAAGTTGACCAGGCCAAATTTTCGATCGAATGTTCTTTTTTGATTTTTTCGATCTTCTTTACCGCGCCTTTGAAGGATTGAGTAATGAGGTCAAATGCATTTTCCCGTGCAGAGGTTTCACTAATATTAAATATAAAATGTTGAGGATTATTTTTTATCAATTTGATTGTTGTAAAAAACTCAGGGTAGGGAAGTGGAATGGTGCTGGTATTTATTTCGTCCCATATTTTTACAAATAAAGTATCCCACAAAACTTGATAAACCGGTGCGGCCAATGATTCTTTTGTATTTATGAAATCCCATTGCTGAAGAATATTATAGTACTCCCTTTCCACCTTGCTTAAGTTTTCTTTTTCTAAGTGGGATAACATAATCGGAAGGCTTTCTGAAGCCATCAGATTAAAGTTATCATTTTGAAGAGACATAAAATCCTCTACAGAGAGACTGTCTTTTGTTCTTAACACATTATTAATTCTTCTGTTTCGATAGTATTCAAAATCTCCTTCAAAAGCATTATAGGGATAAGTGCTATCTACAGGATGTTGATTGGCAGAGCTTACAAAATTTCTTGGCGGATTTAAGACGTGAGGTGAGTGTTCAAAAGGAATGTATGTCTGCCAGGTATTTTCCTTTTGAGTACCCTCCATCAAAAACCTGCCCTGATCTTTCCATTTGACGGGAAACTTCCCTGCTATCCACATTGCAATATCTCCTGATGCAGAAGCAAATACAAAATTTTGCGCCGGACAAGAATAATATTTTAATGCATCAACATACTGATCATAATTTTTGGCCCTGTTTAAATAATAGAAAGTAAGAATTTCTAATGAAGGATCATGGGCAAGCCATCGAAGAGCATAACCGAAAGTTTCATTTTTATGATAAAAATTCTGATCATACACAACAGGACCATGAATCGTATAATATACAGTATCATAAAAAGAAGGCTGACCTTTTATTTTAATTTCTTCAATTACCTTTCTGGTTTTCAGCCATTCATTTTCGTATTTGTATTCGCTCTTATTTATGTCTTTAAAATTAATCTTATACCAGTCTTTAACATATCTTCCTGCATTTGTTACCCCCCAGGAAATAGAGTCATTAAATCCAATGATTACCCCCGGAGCCCCGGGTAGAGAGGCACCATATACATTTAAGCCCTTATTGTTAAGTTGAATTTCGTACCATACTGAGGGAAGATTCAGGCCTAAATGAGGGTCATTAGCTAAAATTGGTTTTCCACTAAGGGTTTTTGCCCCCGAAACCGCCCAATTATTGCTGCCATTATCAGGGTTAGGGGGCGTAAGTGTAGAACGGGGATTGGTAAAAGTATCTACAACACGTTCAGAAGGTGGGGCAGGGGCAGGAATGGCTTCGAAATTCCAGGGAGTTCCTTCAGGAATAATCGGATCTTCAGCAGCCGTGGCATTTTCAGCATACAACAAGTCGAAAGTTGCTTTATCAAATGTTTTTATGGCGTTAGTGAATTTTAGATCATTATCATACCCTGCCAGATCTTTTGCCATATACTTAAGCAAAAGACATGTTTTTAATGGACTCCATTCTTCCGGCTTATAGTCCAGGATCTTATATTCTAATGGCAGGTCTTTGTAGGATAGGGAATTTAGATAATGATTAAACCCATCTGAATAAGCCTTTAACATCAAAGATGCCACGGAGTCGGCCATTGCTATCTTTAAAGCATTTTCAGCGCCGTAAACCATGCCTTGTCTGCGCTGTTCCCGATCCACAGAAAGAAGTGTAGGCCCAAGGATTTCAGCAAGCCTTCCTGAAGCAAACATGGTCTGTGTTTCCATTTGCCAGAGACGATGCTGAGCAGTGACAAAGCCTTGTGCAAAATAAAGATCGTAATCATTAGTTGCAAAAATGTGGGGAACCAGGCGTTCATCAAATTTAATTTGCACGGCGTCGCTTATTTTGGAAGAGGTAATTTCAGCATTGAAAGCCACGGTGGTGGATTCTGCATTTTGCCAGAATCCATTAAAAGGATCCAAGAATTTGCCAAGGGGTGGAGTTGCTCCCCATTTAAAATTAAGAATGAAAAAGATGGACAAAGTAACAAGTGCTACAAGAAAAAATCGAATTATTTTCATCCGTATATTATTTGTGTGAATTTGACAAATAAAGCCATTGTTCAGGTTTTATCTGCAGTTGTTTCATAAACGCTTTCTAAATAATCTAAAATTACTGTTTGTTTTAATAAAACTTATTTAATACACCTGAAATTTTACGGATCAATCGGAAAGTTGGAGGTAAAATTGGAATAAACTGATGGAGAACCAGAGCTTTCAATTTTTCTCCGACAAAATTAAGGTTTTTGTATTATTCTAATTTTTAAACTGCTTTCCCAGGACAATGTGTGTCCGGTCTTCCTCCAATGTAGGTATAATTGGTATTATTTTAAGGTGAGTACCGAGCTTTTCTCTATTCAATCTTTAAACTGAGAAATGCATTCCCCCAGATTTTCTGACTGATCACATTTTTATCGGGAGCGAAGTATGGACAAAAAAATATCACGCACCAATTTGATACGTGATAAAAATAAACTTAACACCTGTTAACCTAAATATTGTATGATTACTTCTTTGCTAAATCAAAAATTATAGTGATAAAATTATATATTGGAAAGTTATAATAAAAGTCTTTTAAGATTTTAAAGGGAAAACCAGTGTAAGTATTAATTGATTCATTCAAAATTAATTTAAAACAAAAGCCTGGATTCTTGATTTAACCCCATGTAATCCATTTCGATGGATCCAGAATAGTACGTCATCTGGACTTTGTAGGCCAGAGGTACCGATACTATTTCGTTTATTTGATCTAAAAAATCTACTCCAAGAGTTAAAAAAATGCCAGTA
>DASPJL010000013.1:0-10937 GCA_035628645.1 Cytophagales bacterium
CATCTCTTGCCATAATACCAGCAATGCAGATAAACTTAATACTCAAAAAAAAACATATTAAACAAAATCCATTTCTATCAATCCCTTTCCACCACTATAATCTATAGCACTACTATTTTCCAATGATGTGCTTCCAATACAAAACCAGCTTCTACCGGATTATTATGAATGTAATTCATCTTTTGTTCTGTCACCTCCGGGCTCCATAGCTCAATGGGTTTATTATGTTGTTGCCAGAATTGTCGCTTTTGAACGTTACTATTTTTACTGGCAGCTCTTTCAAAAAACCATAACATCCATTCCCTTCTGCTTTCCTGGATGTTTTCTTCTATGCATTTTACTGTTTTTTGGGAAGTGTAAGTTTTTAAATCACCTAAAATATCTCCCGGATTGTTTTCTTTTGCCCAAAAGATTAAATGAACATGGCTTGGCATTATACACCAGCAATAAATCTCCATGCCTTTATTATCCCTGCAATATTTAAGACTTTCAACAATTATGTTGGAATAATTGTCTCTGACAAAAATATCTATCCAGTAAACCGTTGCAAAGCTTACAAAATATAAGCCTTCCTTATTTAGAAACTTATGTTTTCTGCTCACTTTAGCGATATATAAGCTTTTTTGTTTTTTATAAAAATTTGAGGTGGTAATAGTATTTGGCTAGATATTTTATTTTACGGGTCAGGCTTTGATAGAAGAAATGGAGGTGGTGCATTTGCTGACTTTATCGAAAGAAATGGTGGTACGAGGCACAGCCTCTTATGCTCGGACTAGCAGGGGGGACATTCTGTTCTCGGTTGTAAATTTTTATCTTTCCGATTCCATTATGAACACAGCTACCTCTTCAAGTGATGGGCTATACACACATTACTTCTGATCCTCTTTACCTTTTAAAGTCGGTAATAGTATTTCCATCATAACGATACACTCCATCAGATGCGCCAAACCATATACTTCCATCTTTAGCTTCTAAAATCCCAAAAAGGTTGAGCGATTGCGCTATTTCAGTTACAGTAGGCTTTTTATCAGATAATGACTTTTCATCATAGCGGGAAAATGCAAACTTTCCGTGCTCATCATGACCACTCGTCCAGATGTTTCCTTTTTTATCTTCGTAGACATAATTAACAGGATTCTCGGTGAAATTGGTAAATGTGCTGCCATTATAGCGCCAAAGGCCTTTCCCGCCTCCAAGCCAGATATTGCCTTTTCTATCTTCGATGATTGACCAGACTTCCTCAAAAAAGTTATCGTTGTAGGTGAAAACGGCAAATGTTTTTCCATCATAAATGTAGGTGTAGCCCCTTGTGCCAAACCATAACTTCCCTGTTTTGTCTTCCATAATAGCATTAACATTTCCTCCTTTCGTTGTAAAATTTCGAAATTTTTTTCCATCGTAGCGGCTTACACCTCCATCAGTACCGAACCAAATATTGCCGGTTTTGTCTTCATAAATAGTAGAAACCAGATTACTGGCAAGCCCTTGCTTTGTTGTAAAATGTTGAAAGGATTTCCCATCGTAGTAGTAAACACCTGAGTTATATGTACCGAACCAAAAATTTCCTTTTCTATCTTCTAAAAGAGAAAAATAGCGGCCTGCACTCAGTTTACCGGTGATATTGGTAAAAGATTTTCCATCGTACCGAATAATGCCTTCATTTGAAGCAAGCCACATATTGCCTTTCCTATCTTGCCTGATGATACGAACTGATGTGCTTGGCCCGTGGGTGGTGATCACCTCTTTGGGTACGGGCTTGATAGTATCCGGTGGTAGATTAGTTTTGTTTTGCCCTTTACACAAAGTGTAAGAAACAAACATCAATAAAGCATATACGGGTAGGTGTTTCATTATTTTGTCTTTTTTATTACCGCTAACTTGTTCATATCCACACCAAGTGCGAATATATTTCATATAATTGCTCCCAATATACATTTTTTTAAATCCAAAAACCCAGCCCCCCTTCCCTCCCATTTATATATCCATAAGGTTTATTCCCTCCTCGTCGTCAATCTAAAAAAATAACAACCTAATTCCGAACATTTATTTTAAAAGCAGGGATTTATAAACGGTTGTGATCCAAGCCTACACAGTTTCTCAGGGGAAATTCTTATTATCAGAAGGAATTTCCTGCGGAAAGGATGAATTTCATAAAAGGTAAACAAGGAGTTTATACATTAAGATCGGAACCACAAAAGTCAAAAGAAGGCTTACAAACCAAATTTTTCTATAATTATTGGCGGTCTTTCTTATTGAAATTAGAAACGGATCTTGTGTTTCAGGTAAGTTTACAGGAAAAACAGTTTCAAACACTTTCCCAAACCTTGCTGTTGACTTTTCTGATCGGTGAAAAAGTCCACTTCCATATATGCTATTAATATACTTTGCTCTTTCCAACCACATTAAAAATTGAAAAATAATTGTCACCACAAGAAATATTAAAAATAGTATCGTGCTGATTTCTCCGGTTTCATGTCTTACTCTGTTCTCTCGCCGTCAATCTAAAAAATTAATGACCTTAATCCGAATATTTATTTTATTTATTTTGAAAAGCAGGGGTTTATAAACGTTGTCGTCCAAACCCACGGTGCTTAACAATAAAAATCGAATCTGCCGGAAGGAATTGGTTTGGGGTTAGAAAAGAATAATTCTGCAAATAATTGTAGGGGCTTTTATTTAATCCACTCCTACATATTTAGCAATCAAAACAACCAACACAAGCAATAGAGAAAGAAATAAAAGCAGTCTAAAAAATATATTTCCTTTTAACTTTTTTCTATCCATTTAAAATTTTTCCCTTAGATAAAAATAATATACCACAAATTTTATATCCCTCTCGCCGTCATTCTAAAAAAATAACAACCTATTCCGAATATTTATTTTAAAAAGCAGGGGTTTTGTAAGTTCCGCTGCTAACGCAAGCAAGGGGTTATTATCAAGACCCGCTTTTGGAAATAAGTGTTTATGCAAGTTTATTGTTTTGCACTCTCATAATATTTGTAAACCATTGCAATTAAGTTCCACCGGTTATTCTCAAATTTGAAAAAACCAAATTCTAATTGTGCGTAATTAGACCTATATCTTTTCTGATCTAAATAGAGAGCAATAGTGTTGTTACGAATAAAAATAGGTTTAGAAAAAGTATAAATTATTGAACACATGTTTTTCGCTTTTTCTGTTGGCAGGTTTTCAGTGATATCAAAAGTCGCCTGAATATCTTTTCGTTCCAAACACTTGGAATAAGGAAACATATCTGCTGTCCACCTATGGCCTTTTAAACGATCAAGTTCCTTAATTAAATAAACTTGTTCGTCTTTATTGATTTCAAAAGATTTTGAATTGCTTCCTCTATAGAGAAAATATACTTCAAACGACTTGTTCGCTTTAATTCTACTGATAGCTGAGTCAATAATATGTGCCTCTACTTCGGCTGTATAATACATAGTATCACATTCAAATTTTTCATGCTTCCATCGATAAACCCAATCAGAATAAGGATCTTCAATTAAGTTATATGTATTTTGCGGGATTTTGGCTTTTTCAGAGTTCTCTTTAATGGATTCAACTTGTTTATTAAGTCTGTAGAAAGACTCAAGATTGATTTTCTCAAATTTCTTCTTTTTGTCTTTAAGTATTTCTTCTACCTCGCTCAATCTATTTTCATCTAAATAGCTTCGAATTAAATATCTTGTTGTTGTAGCATTGAAAATTGGATCATAAGCTCCAGCTATTTCAGCCCAAACTAACGATTGAATATTATTTTCTTCATTCTCCATTCCTTTTTCGAAGTAAAAGAAAGAAAGCAGCCCCATTGCCTTTGGATTGAATTTCTCAGCAGAACGCAATAAATATTTTTCGGCCAATGAATCGTTTTTTAGATTCGACTTAGGATTGAAATAACAAAAACCAACTACGAATTCAGCCATTGAGTCACCTGATTCTGCAAACGGCTTCAATAGTTTAAAAGCTTCTGGATAGTCTCTGGAATCAAAGGCCTTTATGCCTTTTTCGTAGTTATTGTCCTGTCCTAAGGCAAAAAAGGAAGCAAATAATAGTAAAAATGTAAAAGTATAATATCGCATCTATCTAATCTAATTTACTCAGCCGATTTATCGTAGAATTCATCGCTACCCTTATTTCAGCATTATTGTAGCAGTAGTAAATATTTAAAAGTTTATAAGAAAAGCCCAAAAATCAGTACCTGAGAAGCCCCTTTCACCCATCTCATTTATATATCCATAAGTTTTATTTCTCTCGGGGGTCAATCTAAAAAAATAACAACCTAAATCCGAACATTTATTTTATTTATTTTGAAAAGCAGGGGTTTTATAAACGTTTTTCATCCAAAGTCTTCATAATTCTGTTGGAAAATGATCATTTCTACCGGAATCGTTGACGTTTCTGGTGGAAAGAATAAATTTCTATCGGAAATGATGACGTTTCTGTTGGAAAAAATTAATTCCTATCGGAAGTGAGACCATTTTTGTTGGAAAAAATCAATTTCTGTTGGAAGTGTAATCATTTCTGCCGGAAAAAAGCATTTTCTATCGGAAATAATGACGTTTCTATCGGGAAACTTTCAAATTTTAAAAACAAAAGCGGATTTCTTAACAGGCTTTTTGTTCTTCGCCCAGGAAACATTTACAGTCTTCTTATTCAAAAAGCTTAAAAAAACGTTTGCAAACTCGCTCATGACTGAGCGGATACAAAAAAATTTATGGCTGAAGCCTGCATGAAATAAGGAAAGTGAAAATATTTATAGAAAAAACTTAAAATTTACTTGACATAATTATATTTTTTTATTTATTTCAAACCGTTAAACAGTTGATCCCTTTGCTAGTGAAGCAAATACGATTTTTTTATTTTGCTTTTTTAAACTGTTCGAATAAAATTTTTTGAGTTATTTTTTATAAAAGGTCAGCGCGCTATTGAATCGCCTTCTTTAAATGTCAATCCAAAAAGTTTATCCGAAGCAGGTAATAACATAAAACTCTCCGCAGCAATTCTCTTAGAGTGTTTAGGTGTTTTTTGAATTTTTATTATACTTAATTTTTATGAGATCCACGGGCTGAAGATGCCCCGGCGATTGCTTGACAAAACCATTATAAACGACTTTTATCAATAGGTGGCTGATTCGGGATTGTATCATGGCTGCTGCATTTACTCAATCAGGCCACAGTTATTGCGCTCCCGCGGGATCAGGAGCGGCAACAGCCATCGGCCAGGAATTGCCCCTAAACCCCTGAAACAAACAAAGACCAATTTCACAAAATTTAAAAAATTATGAAGAGAAAAATCTCAAGAGGGTACCGTAAACTGAACAACGGGCACCTTGTAACCTTTACCGGTCACGTAAGTGCATCTATGACGGGAAATGTAAACTTTCCCACGCCGGTTCCTTCCCTTGCAGTCTTCGATGCTGCGCTGGAAGCGTACAGCACGGCGTGTACTAATTATCAGCGGGGAAACATCCTCACCACTACTGTCCGTGACGAGACGCGAAGGGTCTTGCTTGAAAACATGGACCTGTTGGCAAACTATGTAGAGCTGACGGTGGAATTTAAGGAAACGCTCCTTGTAACGAGTGGCTTTGACCTGGTAAAGGAACCTTCTAAGCGGCCGATTCCGTCCATTCCGGTGATACTGGAAATAGCGGACGGCGTAAAAAGCGGGCAGATCAAGTTAAGGGTGGATTCGGATGCGCATGTCCGCAATTTTACCACGTTGTATAAGGTGACCGGTAGCGAAGTGCAGCCGCAATATAAATTTGCGGACACCCGGCGCACGATCACCATCGACGGATTAACTGCAGGACAATACTACAGCTTCCAGGTATCGGCAGCTAATGCAGCAGGCGAAAGCGGCTGGTCAGCGGAGCAGTCGTTTTTGGTGCGCTGATGGGCCAATGATTATTTTACAACCCTGTCTGTGGTGGAAAAGCAGGCAGGGTTGGCCATTCAAGTTTTCAAAAGATCAGCTGGAGGGGAAAGTATTCTTTGGGGTTTTAGGGATTTTATTCCCACCATT
Organism: Cytophagales bacterium; assembly: GCA_035628645.1. GTDB lineage: Bacteria > Bacteroidota > Bacteroidia > Cytophagales > Cyclobacteriaceae > DASPJL01. Next base: position 6,028 of record DASPJL010000013.1, read on the forward strand.
CTTTGGATTTGGCAGATGCTTTCTTTCTTGTTACTGCCTCATTTGGAACTTGATTTTCCAAAGCAATATCGAACCAACCTTTATCCCAGTATTTTTCTGACACGGTAAATTCGCCCACTCCAATGTCAAAATCCTGATTTGCTTTGGGAACCCGATAGTCCCCCCAATTGCAGATTTTCTCTTTTCCCGTTTTATAACTTTTCCAGACTCCAATGAATGCATTATTCATATATCCGTCGGACATTAATTGAATATCATCATAGTGAATCATACTTTTTGAGTCCAAATACCATTTGGAGTAAAGTTGTCCTTCAAAAATCCCGCTATGATTTTGTTCTATATTTTCTTTGAACTTGTAACTGGCAACTAAGATTCCTTGTGCTTTTATCCCTTTGTCGGCATATTGATTGTCAACGCCGAAATGCAGATCCTTGACTTTCCTTATCTCTTTCAATTGGATCGTTCCCTTAAAATCACAAATTGTTTGTTTTACACTGGACTTTCCATAAACAAAATACTCGTTTGGATTAGAGGGACTTTTCTTTATGGAAATCAACTTGATTTTAATCCGTTGGTGTTCAGCTCCGATTATTCCATAAATCAATTGATTTTCAGATTTCGTCCACAATTCTTTAAAGTCATAATCATTGTACTGACTAAGAGAATTATTCGCTTCAAGTTGGTCGCCCTGCAAAAAATCTGTTAGAAATTTCTGATCTGTTTGAGCAAACGAAATATTTGTAAAAAAAATTAAAATCAACATCAGCCTGCTGATCGTATTTCCTGCTTTAACCTTCATACCTGTGAAATTCGGTTATCGTCAAATAGTATCCATCCGGATCTCCGAGCGAAAATTCCATTTTTGTTGAGTTTGGATTTAAGTGGATATCTTCTACCACCAGGCCGCCTATTTTCTCAACATTTTGCCGGATACCATTCATGTTGTCAGTCTTGAAGTAAAGGATCAGTCCATTACCTGGGGTAATGCCCGGATCCTTCATCGTAGGGTGCTCGTGTGCTCCCCATTGATGGAGACAGAGTAAAACTTCATCATTTTCATCGACCAGCACCTTAAACTCTTTTCCCCCGTGCATACTTCTACAGCCAAATATGGATTGATACCATTTGGAACTGGCTTCCACATCTTTTACAGCTATTATAGGGTCAATTTTTGTCATGGGAGATTTTTTTGAATGCGTAGTTGCTTTATGTCTGGTTTAGCTCTCTTTCAATATCCCGCCCCTGTTTTCAATTTTGCATGTCTCATAGCTTTACTTCTTAATGCTATCAAGTTGCCAAATTATATGCTTAGGGTCAGAGTAGTTATTTAACGGCTTTTCACTTTTAAATCGCTTGAAAATATTCTCATTATCAAGATACCAACGTTGTTCTAAATATTGAAATCCGTCTTTGTTGTATTGGGTATGTGAGTCGGGATAGAATTCATTCATTTGCAACAAGAGTACGAAAGTTGCAACTCCCACTATAGGTGTCCAAATTACAAATTTCCTTTGATTCCAAAATTTGATTACTGAAAATACTGTCAGCGCAAATAATAATAAAAAATTAAAGAGCGCCGCAAGTTGAGCAAACAATTCACGTCTGTCGGATGGGGTGGAAGAAAGTTCTGGGCGGTCAAAATACAAGCTATATGGATTCCATATTAACATATAAGCCAATAAGGAAGTACACAGAATTGTAAACAAAAACCCAATTAGCTCAAGGTGATCACTATAGCTCTTATTATTTAAGGGGTTATTCATACACTCGCATTTTTTAACCTGGCTAACACTTTATAATAACTCCCAACCCCCTTCATATTCATCACCTGTAATGGATTCTAACATTTCGCACATTTTAGTCCAACTGTTAAATGCGCCTTCTCCTCCTTCAATAGCAATAACATTTAACCTATCTATATAATCAAAGTCCTCCTCTCCAGGAATTACACCATAATCCTTTTCAGAAATTTTAATGAAAATTGTGTCAAAATAGGAATTATTCCTTTCCAGTTTTGGCTCTAAGTACTCATGAATCAGTGCGCCTGGTTTGAAGGCTGGTTTGCCCCAAAATTCAGTCCTTTCTCCAATAATTTTCATATCTTGAAGTCCGGTTGTAATTTCATCAATCTTAGCCACTTGTACCTCTGCCTTAGGCCAAAATTTTAGAATGAAGTCCGACATGATTTATGATTAAGTTATAATTATCAGTTAAAATTTGTCAAATAAAACCTATCTTAGCCATTACTTAAAATCCTACATTCTTTTATTCATCTTCAACTTCCTCGTCATTAATAAATTTACTCAAAAATAGAAAGGTCAAAATAAACATTACAAACTGAATGATGAATACAGGAAAAAGTGATTCTGATTCTGCATATCTATACCCAGAACTTATTATTGAAACGGGAAATGTAATTATAAGTCCCAGTAAAGACCAGCTTCCATAAAAAAGGTCATCTGGATAAACTGAACAAACTGTCAAAGTCGCAAAGCCGACATAAAGGAATGCAATTTTTAAGGCTCGTTTTCTCTTGTTGAAGTAATCTATCATTGGCACTTATTGGGTTTAGTTCTATTGCCCGCAAAGATTGCGAGCGGTATCAATAACAGTTGCATTATCTGCTTGGTCACTCCTTCACTTTTTGTTAATTTTTTAGTCTATCAAATTTTATTTCAAATAACTCACCATTTCGGTTACCTACATATAGAACACAATCTTGTAACTCTTTTCTTATCAATTCAAACTCCTTAACTGCCATTGGAAAAGCATTCAAATCATCAAAATCTTTGCAAAACCATTCTCCTCGTTTATATCCATTTTCTCCTAATTCTATCTTTAGAGAAAGGTTATGTAGCAGACATTGAGATACTTTATCTTTATCTGGCCATTCCGAAGGCCCCAAGAAGTTTTTGCAATGACTGCAATCAAGCCCAATAGAATCCCAGCGAGCAGAATATGAAAAAGTATCTTTCATTTTTTTATTTAATTGCCGTAAGTTATTTATTGATATACCGCTCTCGTTAATATGTTTCCAATATATTGTTTTGCTTAAAAATATACAAATCCCAAGTTTTTATACCACAGAATATTAAAAAGAAAGAAAACAACTACAGCAGTAAACTCGCAGATAGCCAAGTCCCCTCCTTTTTTCAAGGAGGGGATTTAGGGGTGGTTTAATCGTCATTTCAGCAAGAGATCCCTGCTTCGGCGGAAGGACATTCTAAAGTGACCTTTGTTTTTCCATATATATCTTAACCAGGAAATTTTCTGGTCAGGACTTCATTAAAACCACCCTGTCGTACCGACATCCCTCTTTGAAAAGGAGGGAAAGGCGGGCGTTTTTGGGTAAAAAATTGGCTTTGGAGATAACTGAACATAAATCAAAAAATATCAGTGCGATTAAGTTAGAGAGCAGAGTCTTTTACAAGAGGCTCTACTGGGAAAAAAGGCTAAGTCCAGCATTTACTTTATCCGTCTCAAATTTTGTTATCCCTTCAATTCCAATGCTGTTATTATTTTATCTTACCTTTTCTGATTATTACAGCTATAAGTTTAAATCCATCGTTTGTTCTCAAAAATTCGATATGGTCTTGAATTAAATCTTTTTTGTCGTTATAGCTTATAACAATGCTCTTTACTGGATGTATCCAGTCTTTCGGCTCGCCGCAATTATTGAAAAACCCCTTGTACTCTTCTGATTCATAGATATAAGGATTAAGCCCATCGCTGAAAATATTGTAGTCACAGGCTTCGAAATTTAATTGAAGTAGCTTTGCTTTGATAAGCTCAAAGTTTTTATCCATAAAGCTGCCTTTGGGCTCACTTGTCCAACCGTTAGGCTCTTTCCAAAAAGTGATCTCATTGTAAGATGCATTTAACAAATTTTCTTTTGTGAGGTTATTAAGCAACATAGACTTTAACCAGGTCTGAAATTCCTTCTCAAAGTTTATGAAAGAGAAATATTGACCTTTAATAGTTTTAAAGTTTTGCCTGATAGGATCGGGGTTTGGCTGCTGTGAAACCAATAATGAGAAAAAATTAATGTTAGTGTCATATTTGAAACTGTCAATAAGTAGATTATTGTTTGTATCAATCAAGATTTCTTTACCACCAACCCAACTGTAGTGTTCACCAAAATATCTCTTCTCTGCACCTTTTAATGCGACGATCATTCCATTCCTTACCCTTGTCAAATCATTATATCCCGCAGGAACAGCTATATCCCCATTTCTATTAAACATCCCGACTTTGTCAGTTTTATGGTCTGTAAATCGAATAAAGCCCTCGCTTTCACAGTCAGGACCGTTATCGAATATGTGTAAACTGTCTCTACCAATTATTCTGCCTGACTTTGTCAGGTAATAGCTTTCCCAATTACTGTTGGTTTCTTCGGTAGCCGCAATTATATTCTCAAACTTCCTGGCACTTATATATCCGGTGAATTTGGGTTCGATCTTTACAATACCATTTTTATCCTTAAAGCCAATCAAGGTAGTGTCCTTATTCCAAAAGGCTGTCCAGGTGTCATTATCTTGTGCACACGCGGTACAGTAAATGAATGTCGATAGAAATGAGAGAATAAAAAGTTTCATTCTTTGTTTGTATGGCCTCTATAAAATAACAGTCAACCCATCTATTACCTCAATTGTGTCAATATCGCTTATGTTTCCAATATATCCTTTTGCTTAAAAATATACAAATCCCCCTGCTTTATGCTCCAGGATATTAAAAGGGAGGGAACAACTACAGCAGTAAACTCGCAGATCGCCAAGTCCCCTCCTTTTTTCAAGGAGGGGATTTAGGGGTGGTTTTAAATAGCTTTACTGAAAGGCTAACCTTCGCCAGGAATAATATTCAAAAGCGCCTTTCCTTTATCTTTCTCTTAACCGAAGTATTATTATTGATCA